>NZ_JBFAZX010000022.1:0-41537 GCF_040689395.1 Dactylosporangium sp. NPDC051484
CGGCGGCTGGGTCAGCAACGCCGATCTTGGACACCCTCCCCGCATCTACCCAGCAGCGACACACGCCCGAATCTTCAAGGCATCAATCATCTAGGTCGCCGCGTACCCGATCGTCGAGGAACGTCTGCAACACGCGACTCTCACCGCCTACCCAGGCCGCCGGGGCGCACGCCCGGCATCGCCGCGATATGGAAGGCGCTGCGCCACGCCGCGGCGGCGACCGCACCCCAGCGCGACGGCATCGCCCTCACCTGACATTTTACGTCCGCGACTATATCTTCGTTGCGAAGATATCATGTCATCGATAGTCTCCGGGTATGAAGACGCCGCTTCAGGAACCCACGTTCCTGATCTTGACTGCTCTGGCGAAGGAACCGATGCACGGCTACGGCCTGATCCTGGAGGTGACCGAGCTGTCGCAAGGTCGGCTGTCGCTGCGGCCCGGCACGCTCTACGGCGCCCTCGACCGGCTCGCCGACGACAATCTGGTGACGCTGGACCGGATCGAGATCGTCGACGGCCGGGCCCGCAAGTACTACCGGCTCACCGAGGAGGGCAGCACGCTGCTGCGGGCCGAGACGGAGCGCATGCGCCGAGCCGTCGAAGCGGCGACCAGCCGCCTCAACGCCCGTCCGGCACTGCGCCTCGCCGGTGGTGCCGCATGACCGCCCAGCTGAGTGCGCGCTACACCAAGCTGCTGCGCTGGTACCCGGCCGGCTACCGGGCCGAGCGCGGCCCCGAGATCGTCGGCACCTACCTGGAGCTGGCGGCCGCCGGGCAGCGCTGGCCCCGGCCCGGTGACGTCGTCGACCTGCTGACGGGTGGCCTGCGCCAGCACCTGCGGGCGCGCAACGCCGGCAGCCTCACCGACGCTCTGCCGATCACCGGGACCCTCGCGGTGACAGCCGCCACCGTGCTGGCCGCGCTCTGGACGACCTTCATGTTCGGCGTCTCGGACCGCTACGGCCCGAACGCCTTCGCCAACTGGAACCCGGATGCCGGGCCGGTCAACATCCTCAACGCGGGGACCTGGCTAATCTGGCTGCTCGTACCACTGGCCGCTCTGGCCGGCTACGCCCGCTGGGCGCTCGGGGTCGCCATCGCCCTGACCACCGCGCTGCTCCTGCCCTCCGCGTTGGTCCCGGCCACCGAGGTGACGTCAGACCTGGTGTCGCCCATGTTCGTCCTGTTGCCGCAGATCGCGCTCGGCCTGGTGGCGCTAGCCGCACCGGCTCGCCGCGGCTTGCGGGGCACCGCGGCGATCACCGGCACCGCCGGCGCGGCGGCCGCGATGGCGCTGCTGGCCGGGCCGCAGGGCGAGACCCTTACCCGGGCCGGGTTCCTGCTGGCACTGGCGGCCATCGGCCTGGGCGTGTTGCTCACCCGCCGGCACGACCGGCGCGCCTGGTGGCCCGCGGTGCTGATGCTCGGACCGGTGCTGATGCTCCTCACGAGACTCCTGGAAGGCCCGAGCGCCGGCCGCAGGTACACCGTCGCGTGGATGCTGATGTCGCTGCTCGTGGCGGGCGTCGTGCTAGTGACCGCGGTACAGCGGCAGGCAAAGCAACGGCTACTGCAAGCCGATTAGCCGGTCACGGACGTGCACGAGTCGACCAAGCTCGCGTTCGAGCTGGGGCGGGCGGTTCGGGAGCTTCGCGAATGCCACGGCTGGAGCCAAACCGAACTCGCGGAGGCGGCCGCGATGACGCAGTCCGCACTCGCCAGCCTGCCCAGTTCCCAAGCTGACAAGTGCGGGTTCGATTCCCTTCACCCGCTCCGATAGAACGGCCAGGTCACCATAGGTGCCCTGGCCGTTCTTCATTCCCGACCAGCTGCAGATGTCCATGCAACGGCCGGACTTCAGGGCTGCGATGACTGATCCACCGGCAGGCATGGAAGGGTCGGGATTACTCGACCGCGTGCAGCCACCGACGACCGAGACACGGCGTTAACGCATGCGGCCGCCTGCGACCGGGTGGCGGGGTTCCCTGCGCCACGGCGACCGGCGACGACCTCGCGCAGGCCGGGGAGCACGTCTACGCCCGCTGTCGCGGATCGACTTCGCCGGTGCCCAGTACCGCCGGGACATCGCCGCCAAGACAATCGCCGGCGAGGGGCGGGCGCGCTGGTCAGGTCGCGCAGGGGACCGCCCAAAAAAATCTTCGCAACCTGGACTCCGGCCTCCACGTGTTTGTCATGCCGTCACAGGGGCGGCGAGACACGGGAGGAAGGACAGCGTGACCGCAGTGACAACCCCAGCCGCGGCCACCTACCGGAGCGGCGCCGAGTCGTCGGCTCACGACTTCGACGAGTTCTACGCCGCGAAATTCGACGTCCTCCGGGGACAGATCTTCGCCTACCTCGGCGACCGAGCCGAGGCGCAGGATCTGGTCCAGGAGGCGTTCTGCCGGGCGTACGGCAAGTGGAAGAAGATCTGTCGCTACGACGACCCGTACGCCTTCGTGCGCCGGGTCGCCTGGAATCTGGCCACCAGCCGGCTGCGCCGGCAGCAGACCTCGATGAACTTTCTGCGCCGGCAGCGCGAGGAGCACGCGGACGGCCCGTCACCGGACCGGGTAGCGCTCGTCGCCGCCCTCGCGAAGATCCCTCCGCAGTTGCGCAAGGCCGTCGTCCTGCACTATCTCGGGCACCTGTCGGTGGCCGAGATCGCCGAGCAGGAGGACGTCGCCGAAGGCACGGTCAAGAGCTGGCTCAGCCGTGGCCGTGCCGCCCTCGCCAGCCACCTTCAGCCGTAAAAGGAGACCATGATGACCGACCAGTTCGACCACCTGCTCAACGACGCCTTCGACGACTTCGCCGCCGCCGAGCGCAGCACCGCCGAGCAGGCTCCGGGTACCGCCGCAGTACGCCGCACGGTGGCCGTCCAGCGCCGAAACCGCTACACCATGCTCAGCCTGCTGGGCGCCGTACTCGTTGCCATCCCGGTGGCCGCCTATGCCACCAACCCGCGCGGCAACAACTCCCCGCCGCTGCCGGGCTCCTCGGTGACGGCTTCGAGTTCGCCGTCGAGGACAGCTTCGGCGTCGCCCTCCCCGAGCGAAAGCGCGACCACCACCCCGACCGGCGCCTCCGTGCCCGGCATGTACCTCTTCCGGCTCGACAAGAACAACGGCACCGCCACCAACGACCTCCTCCACCGGGCGCCGGGCGGCGACTGGCAGAAGATCACGACCGTCAAGGGCCCAACTGTCCAGCCGCCGAACGGGCCGCCACTGATGGCAATGTCGCCGGACCACAAGCACGTCGCCTGGCTGCTCGACGGCAAGCTGCAAATCAGTGCCCTGGACGGTAGCCAGGTCAAGACCGTGGTCGCCGCCACTGGAACGCTCGCGTGCGTGGGAGCCACATGGACGGCTGACTCCCGTCATCTGCTGTTCCAAACGCTCTCTTCCGACGGCAAGGGCACCACGCTCGAGACTGTCAACATCAACGGCACCGAACGGAAGACGCTCGGCACCTCCACCGGAAACGTTGAATGCAGCCCCGGCTCCGTCGACGGAGCGACCGCGTACGTGGTGTCGAGTTCGGGAGCCAAGAACCACCTGGTGGCTATCGATGGCGGCGCCGCCCCCCGCACCGTCACGGCCCACTGGCCCTCCGGTCGGCAACCCATTGAGGTTGTCGCAGCCGAGAACGGGTCGACCCGCCTGCTGGTGGCCACTGTGGCCGACTCCGCATCGTGCGGCTGCTCACCGCCGGAGCAGTACGTCATCGTGGACACCGCTACCGGCCAGGTGACCAGCCTCGACAACGCGCAGGACAAGGCGGGCAGCTCGCCGATCTCCGGGGCGTTCACCGCGGACGGTCGGGTGGTGCTCATCGCCGACCGGAACCGGGGCAACGGCAGCTCAGTGGACCCGTTCCTGACCGTGTTCAGCGCTGGCGGCGCAATCCTGGGCAGCGTGCGGCTGCCGGACATGACACTTGGCTACCTCGTGGGCTTCGACTCGTAGCCGCACAACCAGCGCACAGGCGGGCGGGGACAGGCTCCCCGCCCGCCCCTCGGGTCCCTTTCACCCATTCCACGACGAAGGCCCTGGTCAGGAGAGATGCCCTGACCAGGGCCGCTTGCATGTCAGGACCCTCGAAGCCGCCCAGCCATCAGGCCACCGCAGCCAGCCGAGCGGGCTCGGAGCGCGATCACCTTCCTTGCTCGGCTTCGGCAGTCGCGTTCAACCATCCTTGAGCCCGGACGCCACGGCTGGTGGGTCGCCTTTCTGGGAGCCAGTGCCACTCAGTTAGGAGCCACGCTCGCCGATCAGGTTGATGGCAGCGGTCGGCGAGCAAGCTCCGTCGCGGCGAGAATCGCGTCGACGACCTGCTGTGCGGTGTCCGCCCAGGTGATCAGATGGCCGAAATTGATGTTCACGGTCGGCAGTGCAAGGAATCCTTCAGTGCTGTCTTCGACAGCTTCTACCTTGATCTCGATATCGATGGTGCCACCATCGACATCGGGCACGGTGCTTGCAAAGACGACACCACAATGAAGGCGACTTGTAGTGTCGGCGCCGTTACCAAAGTCGAAGGTGTCGCCGCCGTGGCATTCGTCCTGGCTGCACCAATCGGGGCAGTGCCACCATGCGAACACGGGTGCCTCGCCGCCTACACGGCAGCGAGCTATGCAGTCGAGATCGACCACCGTACCGAGACGTTCGCGCGACGGGGATCCGGCTGTCGCATTGCTGAAGGCACAGGAGATTGTGGACGACCATGTCGCTCGACGCGGCGAGTTCACTGACGAGGAGTTGGCGGAGGCGCAGGCAGCATGGCGCAGCGAATAAAGCACTCAGGCCCACTCCTCGGCCCGTCCTCGGCTTACCGGTCGGTATGCTTACCTGACTGGCGGGTGGTTCATCTGACCGCACGGTAGAAAGGTACCGACAGGGATCGACCTCGACAATAGTTGATCATGAAATAGAGATCATAGAGCGACAATCAGATAAGCCCATTACCACCACAATCGCGACAACGATTGCGGTCTTTTTGAGTCTTGACGTAAGATCGAAATTGATGGATGATTCAGGCGAATGGGGCGGGGCCCGGGAGTCGGCCGTGCCTGCGCTGGTCAGGGCGACGGAGGTGACCGGTGAGCCATCTGTTGGCCTGCTTCGCCGTCCCGACCTCCGGCAAACCGCGGGACAGGCCGGCATTCATCCTCTTCGTCGCGACGGTCTGTGACCTCGGGGGTGTGCGCGCCCACCAGGCCCAGCCGGTCGTTGTTGCACTGGCCGAGTGCCGCCGACTGGTCGGAACCTGCTAGGCCCCACTAACGCCAGAAGTGCCAGTTGATCTCGCTTATCCGCGCTCAGTTGCTCTTCCGCAGGGGCCGCCGAGTTCCCGCTGCTGGGCGCGGTGGGCTGGGCGGACTCGCCGCTGGCCCGCCTGGCCGCGTACGAGGCGCTGGCCCTCGGCGTCCTCGGCGCGACTACGGGCGTGGGCGCGGCGCTCGGCACCGCCGCACTGCTCAACTCAGACCTCACGGCCACCTCGAACGCCGTGGCCGCCGCCGCAGCGCTCGCCGGCACGCTCCTGGCCGTCGCGGCCGCGATCCTGCCGGTCCGTTCGCTGCGCAGCCTGCCAAACGCCCGGCTGCTGGCCGAGGAGTGAGCACGTGAAAGTTCTCTGACGCTGGCCGACCACGCAGCTCAGCGGATCCACTGTTGACGGCAGGAGGGCGTCGCGCTCAGGCGGTCTGGGTCGCCGGCCTCGGCCCGCCGGCCACCGGTTCGCCGACGACGGCGGTCAGGACGTCGTCCAGCGTCACCACGCCCAGCGGTACCCGGCCGTCGCTGACCAGGACGATGTGCTGACGCTCGCGGCGCATCGCCAGCAGGAGCTCGGCCAGAGTGCGGTTCGGGGGGACTATCCCCAGCGGGCGGATGAGCTCGGACGGGATCGGGGCACGCCGCTGCGGGCCGACGAAGCCCAGCATGTCCTTCACGTGTACGAAGCCCAGCACGCGGCGGCTGGCGCGCTCCACGACCGGGAAGCGCGACCGGTTGGTGCGCGTGGCCAGGACCTCCAGGGAGGCCGGGGACACGTCCTCGGCGATCGTGGTGATCTCGGCCCAGGGACGCAGGGCGTCGCGGGCCGTGCGCTGCGACAGGGCCAGGGCGCCCGCGATGCGCGCGTGCTCCTCGGGCGCCAGCAGGCCCTCGGTGGTCGCCTGCGCGGCCAGGCCGGCCAGTTCCTCTGCGGTGAAGACGGTCTTGACCGAGCCGGTCGCCTCGATGCGCCACAGGGACAGGATCGTGCGCGAGGCCCACTTCATAGCGACGAGGAGGGGCTTGGTGGCCATGCAGAAGGCGTACATCGGCGGGCCGAGCCACAGCACCGCGCGATCCGGGGAGGCCAGCGTCAGGTTTTTGGGCACCATCTCGCCGACGACCGTGTGCGCGAACACGACCACGCCCAAGGCCAGACCGAAGGCGATCGGGTGGACGAGACGCTCCGGCACGCTCAGCGCCTCGAACGGGCCGCGCAGGCCGTGCGCCAGGGCCGGCTCGGCCAGCGCGCCGAGGCCCAGGGTGCAGATCGTGACGCCGAGTTGGGCGCCGGCGATCATGAGGGGGATCTCGTTCATCGCGCGTAGCGCGGTGCGGGCGCGACGCGAGGTGGCGGCCATGGGCTCGATCACCGTGCGGCGCGAGGCGATCAGCGAGAACTCGGCGGCGACGAAGAACCCGTTGCCGAACAGCAGCAGGACCGTGACGAACAGCTCAGTCATCGACCGGCACCTCCGGCCGCACGACGCGGACCTGTTCGATGCGGCGGCGGTCGACCTCAACGACGGTGAACTCCCAGCCGTCCTCGTTCCAGGTCTCGCCGACCGTCGGGATATGGCCCAGCCGCGCCATCAGGAACCCGGCGAGCGTCTCGTAGGGGCCCGGCGGCACGTGGAACCCGGTCAGCTCGGCGAGCTCATCCTCGCGCAGCACGCCGTCGACGAGCAGGGTGCGCTCGGCGCCGGGGACGGTGAGGTCGGGCATGCCGTGCGCGGTGGTCGGCTCTTCCTCGACGTCGTGCTCGTCGACGATCTCGCCGACCAGCTCCTCGACGAGGTCCTCGACGGTCACGACGCCGTCAGTGCCGCCGTACTCGTCCACGACGATCGCGACGTCCGAGTTGCCCTTGCGTAGAGCCTCGAGGACGCCGTCGAGGTCGAGGCTCTCCGGCACGAAGACCGGCTCGCGGGCGACCGCGGCGACCTTCGTCGTGGGACGGCGCACCGGCGGCACACCAAGCGCGTCGGTGACGGTGACGACGCCGGTGACCTGGTCGAGGGTCTGCACATAGATCGGGAAGCGGCTGTACCCCGTCTGCACCGAGGTCGCCAACAGGTCGGCTACGGTGGCGTCGGCACGCAGCGAGACGACGTCGACGCGCGGGGTCATCGCCTCCGCGGCACGCTTGTCACCGAAGCGGATCGTGCGCTGCAGCAGCACCGCGGTCTCCTTCGGCAGCGCGCCGGCCTGGGCGGAGATCGCGGCGAGCAGCCCGAGCTCCTCCGGCGAGCGGGCACTGGCCAGCTCCTCCTGCGGCTCGACGCCGAAGCGCCGGACCACCCAGTTGGCGGTGCCGTTGAGCAGCGTGATCAGCCAGGAGAAGAACCGCGAGAACATGCGCTGCGGGCCGGCGGTCGCGCGGGCCACCGGCATCGGCTTGGCCAGCGCGGCGTTCTTCGGCACCAGCTCGCCGAACAGCATCGACACCAGCGTGGCCACGATGAGGCCGATGACGTGCCCGGCGCCGTCAGTCATCGAGCCGAACACGGGGCGTATCAGTGGCGCGAAGAGCCGGGACAGCGCGGGCTCGGCCAGGTAGCCGGTCAGCAGTCCGGCGAGGGTGATGCCGAGCTGCGCGCCGGAGAGCTGAAACGACAGCTCGCGCAGAGCTTGGCGGACCGTGCGGGCCTTTCGGTCGCCGGCGTTGGCTCGCTGCTCGATCTCTGCCCGGTCGACCGTCACGAGGGAGAACTCGGCGGCGACGAAGCCCGCGTTCGCGGCGGTGAGCAGCGCGAACGCCAGCAGGGGCAACAGTGTGGTCCACACGCTCGCGCGACGATCCCTTCAGGTGTGCCCCGATTGTTCCACGTGAACCCAAACCCGCCCATGGCAGTCTGGCAGATGAGGATCACAGACCGGAGCCGGACGGCGACCCGCGGCGATCAAGATATGTGGAAAGTCATCCTGCTTTCGGGGGCTTTGCGTCGACTTGCGCAGCACTGATGCCGGTGCGAGCACACACGTCGAAGTGTTGAGGAAGGCCGATGGGAGCGGCGCTGAGCGGCGCGTATATCGCGCTCGCGGCCGGGCATCGCCATGGGCAGCGCCAGCGCCAAGGCCAAGCGGGCCCGGTTGGACCTACGTGCACACGGAGTCGCTGGTCCCGGGCGCGCAGGACCGCCTGGGTCGTGGGCCTGCACGGCCTGCGGGTCATCGCCGTGGCGGTAGCCGTCTGGTCGCGCTGGTGCCTGGCCATGAACGCGACCCGGCCAGCGCTAGGTCTGGAGCTAACCCACTAGATCAGGATATGTCGGGTTTGTCGCGGCACGGAGTGCTCGACAAACCCGAACCGCCCGGCCCGAACCGCCCGGCCCGAACCGCCCGGCCCGAACCGCCCGGCCCGAACCGCCCGGCCCGAACCGCCCGGCCCGAACCGCCCGGCACCGGCGAATCCGAGCCAACCCCGGCGGTCCGAACCGTCTAGGCCGATTCGGACCGCCCGGCGACTCCGCGGTCTTGGCGCCGCGGACCTGGGGTCTCACGGGAGGAGCGGTCGCAAGTTGCACGGACCGGAGCCATGAATCCCTATTTTTGTACGGCCCTCAGCAGCACCGACGCCACGTCCACGACCTCGACGTCGTCCGGGGCCGCGCCCGCGGACTTCTTGCCCGTGACGCCGTCGCCGAGCATCGTCAGGCAGAACGGGCACGCGACCGCCACCGTCTTCGCGCCGGTCGACAGCGCCTCCTCGACCCGCTCCACGTTGATCCGCTTGCCGATGCGCTCCTCCATCCACATGCGCGCGCCGCCGGCGCCGCAGCAGAAGGAGCGTTCCGCGAACCGGTCCATCTCCACCAGGCCGGCCCCGTCCGTGGACGGGCCCGTGACCGCGCCGAGCACCTCGCGCGGAGGCGCGAAGACGCGGTTGTGCCGGCCCAGGTAGCAGGGGTCGTGGTAGGTGACGGTGCCGTCGAGCGGCTGGACGGGCGTGAGTTTGCCGGCCGCGACGAGCTGGGCGAGCAGCTGCGTGTGGTGAATCACGTCGTAGTGGCCGCCGAGCTGGCCGTACTCGTTCGACAGGGTGTTGAAGCAGTGCGGGCAGGTCGCCACGATCTTCTTCACGCCGGCCTCGTTGAGGGTCTCGACGTTCTGCTGGGCGAGCATCTGGAAGACGAACTCGTTGCCGATACGCCGGGCCGGGTCGCCGGTGCAGGTCTCGCCCTGGCCGAGGATGGCGAACTTCACGCCGGCCTCGTGCAGCAGCGTGGCTACGGCCCGCGTGGTCCGCTTGGCCCGGTCCTCGAAGGCGCCGGCGCAGCCGACCCAGAAGAGGTACTCGAAGTCGCCGTCGGTGACCTCGGCGACGTTGGGCACCTCGAAGCCCAGCCCCTTGGTCCAGTCGTCACGGGTGGACTGGGCCGCGCCCCACGGGTTGCCCTTGTTCTCGAGGTTGCGCAGCATCACGCCGGCCTCGGTCGGGAAGTTCG
This sequence comes from Dactylosporangium sp. NPDC051484, assembly GCF_040689395.1. Classification (NCBI taxonomy): domain Bacteria; kingdom Bacillati; phylum Actinomycetota; class Actinomycetes; order Micromonosporales; family Micromonosporaceae; genus Dactylosporangium; species Dactylosporangium sp. NPDC051484. The sequence continues at coordinate 9,734 of NZ_JBFAZX010000022.1, forward strand.
ACTCGATGAGGACCTGGTACCGCCGCATGTCCACGATGTGGTCGACGTGCTCGATGTCCACCGGGCACTGCTCGACGCACGCGCCGCAGGTGGTGCACGACCACAGCACGTCCGGGTCGATGACGCCGAGCTCGTCGACACCGCCGATGAGAGGCCGCTCCGCCTCCGCCAGCGCCAGCACGTCGATCTTGGCCAGCTGCTCCTGGGTCGCCTTCTCCTCGCCGGTGAGCGTCTTGCCGCCGCCGGCGAGCAGGTAGGGCGCCTTCGCATAGGCGTGGTCGCGCAGGTTGAGGATCAGCAGCTTCGGCGACAGCGGCTTGCCGGTGTTCCAGGCCGGGCACTGCGACTGGCACCGCCCGCACTCGGTGCAGGTGGTGAAGTCGAGCATGCCCTTCCAGCTGAACTGCTCGACCTGGGCGACGCCGAACTGGTCCTTCTCCGGGTCGGCCTCCTCGAAGTCCAGCGGCTTGCCCTCGCTGGTCATCGGGCGCAGCGCACCGAGGCCCGAACCCTTCCGGTCGGGGTCGCGCTTGAAGAAGATGTTGAAGAACGCCAGGAAGCGGTGCCAGGCCACGCCCATCGTGATGTTGCTGGCGATGACGATGACCCAGGTCATCGAAATGATGATCTTGAACATCGCGATCAGGCTGATCGCGGCCGGCCAAGCCGGCAGCACCGAGCCCACCGCGTGGCTGACCGGCGCGGCCCAGGTCGGCCACTCCAGCTCGTGGTTGGCGGCCTTGAAGCCGCGAATGAAGAAGCCGCAGAGCAGGACGGCGAGGATCGTGTACTCGACGTAGTACGCCTGCCACATCGTCGAGCCGGTGAAGCGCGACCGCCGCCCCGGGTTGCTCGGCAGGTTGCGCAGCCGGACGCCGATCAGCACCAGGATGCCGACGAAGCCCAGCACACCGATCCACTCGGTGACCAGGCCATAGATGTTCCAGGCGCCGACCAGGGGCAGGCCGTTGGAGGGCTTGACGACCTCGAAGTAGGCCTCGATGACCAGCAGGGACAGCACGATGAACGCGATCATCACGAACCAGTGCGCGGCACCGACGACGGTCCACCGCAGCATCCGGGTGTGCCCGAGGGTCTCGACCAGCATGTTCCGCAGGCGCAGGCCCTTGTTGTCGCCGCGGGTCGGGTCGGGCTGACCCAGCCGCACCACGGCCAGCATCCGCCGCACGGTGCGCACGACGAGAATCACCGCGACGACGGTGATGGCCGCCGCGACGCTCGTCGCCAAGATCTGCACTGCACCCATGCCGAAGCCTCCCACGGTCCAAGGCCTGAACCAATCCTCAGGTGACCTTAGCCCCTTTGTCACCTGCTGTTACTTGCAGGTAACGTGAAGTTGGTCGCAGCAAACGCTAGGCCACGGGACGCGCGGGATCGACTCCTGCACGGCAGATGTGACACATTCGCCCCCTCGGCGGGCCGAGGGGGCGAATGTCTCAGTGGCTCAGCGCCACTTGGAGAAGACTCCGAGCGATGCCACCAGGAACCCGAAGCCGATGGCGAGGTTCCAGTACTTCAGATCGGCGAGCGCGGATAGCCAGTCGACGTCGAAGAACCCCTGCGTGAGGTAATACGCCACCAGCCACGCGATGCCGACCACAACAAACGCCACCGCAAGCGCCGGCACCCATACTGGGCTCGGCCGCCGCCGGGCTGCCGCCGTCTCCTGCGGGCGTAGCTCCGCGGGGGGCGTGTAGACCTTCTTCTTGCGAACTGTCGACTTCGGCACGGCGCTCTCCTGGAGGGGTCGTCTGGCCAACACTATCCATTGACGCCGCCACCTCCGCCAGCGTCAGCCTGAATAATGTTCTGCGACTAGCGTAGTCAAGTCGGCACGCGCGTGCGGGGAGGGGTCGTGGTGGAGTACACATCGGGCGGCTCCTCGTGGACCCGCGCCATGCGCCGGCTCGGTCGCGCCATGCTGCCGCGCCGCCGCCCGGAGCGCAGTTTCGCCTGGTCGGTGCTCACTCCCGTGGTGTTCGCGGTGGCCGGGATGCTCTTTTCGCTCAGCGCCGCGACCGCCAAGGGCACCGATCTACGCGACGATCGCCGGCCGGAGCTGACCAACTTGATCGGCGCGCGCAAGCAGGAGCTCGCCGCCTCCCGGGAGCGGGCCGCCCGGCTACGCGCCGAGATCGACACCCAGCAGCGGCGCCAGGCGGGCACCGACGGCCAGGTCGACGAGCAGCGCCAGCGCGGCGACGCCGAGCAGGCCGCCGCCGGGCTGACCGCCGTGCGCGGCCCTGGCGTGGTGGTCGTGCTCAACGACGCCCCGCGCCGCGCCGACGGCTCCCGCCCGGCCGGCGCCACTCCCGATGACCTAGTCGTTCACCAGCAGGATGTGCAGGCCGTGGTCAACGCGCTGTGGTCCGGCAGGGCCGAGGCGATGACGCTGATGGGTGTCCGGGTCATCTCGACAAGCGCGGTACGCTGCGTGGGTAACACGCTACTGCTCGACGGCCAGGTCTATTCGCCCCCGTTCGAGATCGCCGCCATCGGCGACCAGGCTGGACTTCAGCGTGCGCTCGAAGTCTCCGAGGGGGTTCGGTTGTTCAAGGAGGCCGCCGACACCTTCGGGCTCGGCTACCAGGTGCGTGTGGAGGCGGACGTGCAGGCCAAGGCGTATGACGGCTCGACGGCGCTGCGCGCCGCACGGTCCGGGTCGTGATCGGGGTAGGCCGGCATGGACCACCACCCCCACCCCCACCCCCGTCACCGCCCCCGTCACCGGGCACTCGATCAGGACGACATCGCCACCGCGAGGCTGCCCCGCATCAGGGCTGAGGATCCGGGCGACGCGACCGCGATAATTCCGAAAGCCGCCCCCAACGCCGGCGAAACCGCCTATATTCGGAAATTCGGTGAACCTTCCGCGGACCCGACCGCGGTGCTGAGGAAACGTCCGCCGAGGCCCCGGTCCGACAGGCCCGACGAACCCGCCCCGCCCACCCGCGAGGACCAGCCAAACGCAGCGGGGGCGCCCAAGGGCGCCATCGTGGTGCCACTGCGCCCGGTCCGCACCGAGGAAGGGTACCGGAGCGTGTACTCCCAACACACCAGGAGAACGTTCGGCTCGGTCGCGCGCGCCATCAGCCGGGGCACGGGCGAGGTGCTCATCACCTTCGGCCTGATCGTGCTGCTGTTCGCCAGCTACGAGGTCTGGGGCAAGTCGGCGATCGTCGACGCGCACCAGGACGAGCTCAACCACCAGCTCGAGCAGCAGTGGGCGCAGCAGCCGACGGTGGGCCCCAGCGCGACACCGGCCGCGGCGAAGCCGCCCAACGGCGCCGTCATCGCCTCCGTGCACATCCCGCGGCTGAACAAGAAGTGGGCGATCGTGCAGGGCGTCACGCCGGCCGACATCCGCTACGCGCCGGGCCACTACCCGGACACGGCGATGCCGGGGCAGATCGGCAACTTCTCCATGGCCGGGCACCGCACGCCGGCCATCTGGTGGGACCTCGACCAGCTCAAGCCCGGCGATCCGGTGATCGTCAAGACGGCCACCACCTGGTATGTCTATCTGGTCACCGGCCACCAGGTCGTGCTGCCGACCGCCGTGCAGGTGGTGGCGCCCGTGCCCGACAAGCCCGGCGAGACGCCGACCAAGGCGATGCTGACGATGACCACCTGCAACCCGAAGTACAACAACTACCAGCGGCTCGTCGTGCACGCCGAGCTCGGACGCAGCCAGCCCGTCTCCGCCGGCGACCCGGCCGAGTTGAAGGGCTGAGCGCGTGTACTCCTGGATCTGGCGGCACATCCCGTTCAAGCAGTGGCAGCTCAAAGCGCTGGTCTCGGCGATGCTCATCACCGGCGCCGTCGCTCTGCTGTGGTATGAGGTCTTCCCCGCCGTCGAGCCGATCCTGCCGTTCTACGACGTCCAGGTGGAGACCACCGACCCCGGCGCGGATCTGACCGTGGAAAGCCCGGCGCCGCCGCCATCGACGAGCCCCAAGGCCACAAAGCCGCCCGTTGTACTACCGAGTTAGGTGAGCCGATTGCGCGTCCTCGTCATCGACAACTATGACTCCTTCGTCTTCAACCTGGTGCAGTACCTCGGCCAGCTCGGCGTGGAGTGCGACGTCCGGCGCAACGACGAGATCACCGTGGCCGAGGTCGGTGCGGCGAGGCCGGCCGGCGTGCTGCTCTCCCCCGGCCCGGGCACGCCGGAGCGGGCCGGGATCTGCATGGCGGTGATCGAGCAGTACGCCGGAAAGCTCCCGATCTTCGGCGTCTGCCTCGGCCACCAGGCGTTCGGCGCCGCGTTCGGCGCCACCGTGACCCGCGCCCCGGAGCTCCTGCACGGCAAGACCTCGCTCGTGGAGCACAAGGGCCAAGGCGTGCTCGCCGGGCTGCCGGACCCGTTCATCGCCACGCGGTACCACTCGCTCGCGGTCGTGGAGTCGACGCTCCCGCCGGAGATCGAGGTGACCGGCCGCACCGAGTCGGGCGTGGTGATGGCGATGCGCCACCGCGAGCTGCCGATCGAGGGCGTGCAGTTTCATCCTGAGTCGGTGCTCACCCAGGGTGGACACCTGATGCTGGCGAACTGGCTGGCCGTCTGCGGGCTGCCGGACGCGCTGGAGCGGGCACCGCAGCTCGTCGCCGAGGTCGAGGACCGGCGGCTCGCGGCGTTCGCCTAGCGGATCCGGCTGTGCACAACCCTGTGGATAACTGGCCAGTTATCCACAGGGCACGCAACGTAGTGACGCCTCGAAATTGATCAGGGGCTCGCGCTGCCGCTCGGCTTGACCGACGCCGACCCCGACGGGCTCGGGGTCGGCCCCCCGCCGTCATCGAACTTGCCGATCCGCAGCACGATCGGATCGGTCTTGGCGTAGACCTTGTTGATCGTCTTGCTCGCCCCGACCACGAGCCCGTCCTTCGACTGGTCGGTGATCGAGGTCGACTGCGTGCTGACGTTGGTGAAGCCGGCCTGCGTAAGCAGCGCCTCGGCCTGCGCCGGAGTCTTGTCGATCACGTTGGGCATGACCGCCTGATTGTTCTTCGACAAGTAGATCGTGACCGTCGCGCCCGGCTTGACCTGGGTGCCGACCGGCGGGTCGGACTGGACAACCTCGTCCTTGGGCTCGACCGCGTCCTTGAAGTCGATGGCTGGTGTGAGGCCTGCCGCCCGCAGTTGCTGCACCGCGTCGTCCTTGCTGAACCGGATCACCGGCGGCACAGCCACCAGCGTCGGCTCGCCGCACACCGTGAAGTCGATCTGGGACCCCGGCTTGACCTGCTTGCCCGCCTCGGGGTTCTGCGTGAGCACGGTACCGGTCTGGCAGTCCTGGGAGGGGTCCTGCCGCGGGTCGCCGTTGAGTTTCGACTGCCGCAGCACGCTGAGCGCCTCGGCCTGGGTGCGACCGGTGATCCTCGGCACCGGCACCGGCTGCTCCTTGTTGGCCAGATAGAGGCCGATCGACAGTGCGGCGACGGCGAGCAGGCCGAGCACGGTCAGCGCGACCACCACGCCGGTGGAGCTCTTACGCTTCTGCCGCTGGTTGGCGCGGGCAGGCTGGCGCGAGGCCGGCGGCGGCCGGTTGGCGGTGTTCTGCTCCGCCATGACCGAGGCCATCTCCTCCTCGGTCATCACCGGCGGCGCCGACACCGGGCGGCCGGCGGCGGCACGCAAGACGTCCGCGCGCATCTCGCCGGCGCTCTGGTACCGGTTGAGCGGGTTCTTCGCCAGCGCCTTGAGCACGACCGCGTCGATCTCGGGCGTGACATCGCGATTGCTGCTGCTCGGCGGCCGCGGGTCCTCCCGGACGTGCTGATACGCCACCGACACCGGGTTGTCCCCGACGAACGGCGGGTGGCCGCACAGCAGCTCGAACAGCACGCAGCCGCTCGCGTAGACGTCGGAGCGGGCGTCGACGGGCTCGCCGCGGGCCTGCTCCGGCGAGAGGTACTGCGCCGTGCCGATCACCGCCGACGTCTGCGTCATCGTCGTCGCGCCGCTGGCCAGTGCCCGGGCGATGCCGAAGTCCATCACCTTGACCTGGCCGGTCTGCGTGAGCATCACGTTGCCCGGCTTGATGTCGCGGTGGATGATCCCGTGCCGGTGGCTGAACTCCAGCGCGGCGCAGATGTCCGCGGTGATCTCCAGGGCCCGCCGGGGCATGAGCCGCCCCTCGGCCGCGAGCACCTCCTTGAGGGTGCGGCCGTTGACGAACTCCATGACGATGTACGGCAGTTCCTCGCCGGCCGGACCGCGCTCCTCGCCGGTGTCGTAGACGGCGACGATCGCGGGGTGGTTGAGGGAGGCGGCGTTCTGTGCCTCCCGGCGGAACCGCAACTGGAAGGTGGCGTCGCGAGCGAGGTCGGTGCGTAGCGTCTTGATCGCGACGTCGCGGCCGAGCCGCAGGTCGCGACCCCGATGGACCTCGGCCATTCCGCCATAGCCGAGCAACTCCCCGACCTGGTAGCGGCCGCCGAGGAGGCGCGGCTGGGCGGTCATGTCGTGTCGTCCTTCGGTCATCGACTACTTACCTTGCCACGTCTTGCGACGAGAAGACATTCGGGTCGTTCCGGTCAGTCTGGATCAGCCTGACGCGCTGGTCCGGGGTGCGGGAGGGGACTGAGACTGACCGGTGTTGCCGGTCGGCTCGCCCGCCGGCTCCGAGGGCTGCTCTTCGAGCGGGCCCCGGTTGGCGTAGATGGTGACCTCGGTGCCCTCCGGCACCTGGCCGCACGGCTTGACCTCGACGACAGTGTTCGGGATGACGTTCTTGGTGGCCTTGTCCTCGATGGTGACGACCAGGCCCTTGCGCTCGAGCTGGCTCTTGTAGATGTCGGCCGGCTGGGGGAACTTCGGCTTGCACTCCACCATCACCAGTTTGCTGCTCGGCTTTGCGCTGGTCGGCGGGGCGGCGGTGGTCGGTACGGGCGAGCTGGCGTTACTGGCCGTGTTGTTCGCCGGCGGGGAGTCGTGCTTGGTGGCCAGATAGATGCCGCCGATGCCGACCAGTACCAGCAGCACCACCGCGCCGATGCCGACGAGCACCAGGCTGTTGCCGCCGCTGCGCTTGCGCGCGCCCGAGTTCACCGGCGGGGGCGGCGGCTGGTAACCGCCGGTCGAGCCGAGGAAGGTCGCCGTGTCGCCGCCGGGCGGCGGTGGGGGCACGCCGGCCGCGCCGCGCGCGTCGTGGCCGCCAAGGCCCGCGGCCAGGCCGGGCGGCGGCGGGACGGCGCCGGTCATGATGCGCGTGCCGCCCCCGCCGGAAGTCGGCGGGCCGGACATCGGCGAGCCGGACATCGGGTGCCCATAGCCGGGCGAGACGGGCGTGCCGGAGACCGGCGGCCCGGAGACGGGGTTGCGCTGGCCCACGGGCGACCCGGGCGGGCCCATCGGCATACCGCCCGGCGGGACCGCCGGGCCGGTGGCCGTGCCGCCGCCGGACGGCTGCCCGGAGACGCGCCGGGCGGCCTGGGCGAGCGCCGCGGCGCTGGGCCAGCGTGCGGCCGGGTCCTTGGCCATGGCCCGCTCGACCAGCTGCGCCACCGGCGGCGGGATGTCCGCGGGCAGCGGCGGCGGCATTTCACGCACGTGCCGCATCGCGATCTCGAGCGGGTTCTCGCCCTCGAACGGCCGCACGCCGGACAGGCACTGGTAGGCCACGACGCCGAGCGCGTACACATCGGACAGCGGGGTGGCCTGGGCGCCGGACGCCTGCTCGGGCGAGATGTAGGAGGCGGTGCCGAGCACCGAGCCGGCCGCGGTGAGCTGGGCGACGGCCGCCGAACGGGCGATGCCGAAGTCGGTGAGCACCAGCGTGCCGTTGGGGCGCACGAGCAGGTTGCCCGGCTTGACGTCGCGGTGGACGATGCCCTTCTCGTGCGCGGCGTGCAGCGCGTCGGCGGCCTGGGCGATGAGCGCCATGGCGCGCGCCGGGGTGAGCCGCCCGACCCGGGAGAGGGTGCGGGAGAGCGCGTCGCCCTCCACGTACTCCATGATCAGGAAGGCGGTGCCGTTCTCGCTGCCGTAGTCGTAGATGTCGACGACGCCCGGGTGGTTGATGGTCGCCATGGTGCGCGCCTCGCCCCGGAAGCGCTCGGCGAAGCCGGGCTCCTCCATCAGCGCGGACAGCAGCACCTTGATCGCGACCGTGCGACCGAGCACCTCGTCGGTGCCGCGCCACACGTCACCCATACCGCCGCCGGCGATGCGTTCGTCCAGGCGGTAGCGCCCGCCCAGGGTGGTGCCGGCGCTCAACATGTCGCGCACCTCATTATCGAATGCCCTTTTCGTCCGCGTATGCCTTCATGACCAGACCGGAGATGCGAGCCGCCTCGGCGCTGCCGCCTTTGCCGGCGTTCTGGAGGAAGACCGCGACGGAGACGATCGGCTTGCCGTCCTTCAGGGCGAAACCGATGAACCAGCCGTGGTCTTCCGCATCCTCACCGTCCTGCGCCGTACCGGTCTTACCACCGACCTGCAAGCCCGGGATGCGAGCGCTCTTACCCGTGCCGTCGTCGGCCGTCACGACGCTGAACATCATGTCCTGCAGTTCGCGGGCGACGTCGGCGGAGATGGGAGTGCGCAGCGTCTTGGGCTCGGTGTGGTCGGCGATCGACAGGTCGGAGTTCTGCAGGCGGTCGACAACATACGGGCGCATCTGCTTCCCGCCGTTGGCAACCGTCGCCGCAATCATGGCGCCTTGCAGCGGAGACATCTTCACCTCGCGCTGTCCGATGCTCGACTGAGCGACGGCGGGCGGGTCGACGCGGTTGTCCGAGCCGGCGGTCATCGGGCCGGTGCGGCTGGCCACGACGCCGCAGTAGTTGCGGTCCTGGTCCTCGATGAAGCGGGGCTCCTGCTCGAAGCCGAAGGCCTGGGCCATCGACTTGAGCTTATCGGCGCCGATCCGCTCCACACCCATCCGGGCGAACACCGTGTTGCACGACACCGTCAGGGCCTGCTTCAACGTGATCTGGTCGGGGCAGACGCCGGTGTGCGCGTTCTTGATCTGGAAGTCCGAGACCTGCGGCGGCTTGTAGAACTCGCCGCCCGGCACCACCGAGTCGGGGGTCAGTGACGAGTCCGCGGTCATCGCCGCCGCCGAAGTGATGATCTTGAAGGTCGACCCGGGCGGAAAGACTTCCGACACGGCCCGGTTCAGCAGCGGCTTGGCCGGGTCGTTGTTGAGCGTGTTGTAGTTCGCGCGGGCCGCGCTGGTGTCGTGGGTGCTCAGCAGGTTGGGGTCGTAGCTCGGCAGCGACACCTCCGCGAGGATCGCGCCGGTCGACGGGTCCATGGCGACGACCGCGCCACTTTTGGCCTTGAGCCTGTTGTTCCCCAACGCCTGGTAGGCGGTGTCCTGCGTGGCCTTGGAGATGGTCAGCAGCACGTTGCCGCCGGCCGGCTCCTTGCCGGTGAACAGCCTGGCGATCCGGTCGGCCGCCTGCTTGTCCGAGGTGCCGACGAGGAAGTCGTTGTTGAGCCTCTCCAGGCCGGTCGCCACCATGGGAGTGACCGGCTTGTAGCCCAGCACGTGCGCGTACTCCTCCTTGAGCGGGTACGTGCGCAGGTACTTCAGCGAGTTCCCGGTGGACTGAGCATCGGCGAGCACGGTGCCCTTCGCGTCGGCGATCTTGCCGCGCGGCCGCTCGTACTCCGCCGTCTGCACCCGCCGGTTATGCGAGTCGGTGCGGTAGGCATCGGCCTTGACCACCTGCCGGTAGTTCAGGTTCAGGAACAGCAGGGCGAACAGGACCATCACCACGACGCCGACCCGGCGCAGCGGGGCGTTCATCGCACAACCTCCGTGGGCATCTCTTTGATCTGGACCGGCGCGCCGCCGCCCCCTCCGGTCGCGATGCCGCCGAGCCCGATCGCCGGCGCCCCGCCGGCCGGCCGGCGACCCGCGTCGGAGATCCGCAGCAGCAGGCCGATCAGCAGCCAGTTGGCCACCAGCGACGAGCCACCCGCCGACAGGAACGGCGTGGTCTGACCGGTCAGCGGGATGAGCTGGCTGATACCGCCCACGATGACGAACACCTGCAACCCCAGCGTGAACGAGAGGCCGCCGGCGAACAGCTTGCCGAAGGAGTCCCGCACGTTGATCGCGGCGCGCAGGCCCCGCGTGACGAGCAGGACATACACCACCAGCAGGGCGGTCAGGCCGAACAGGCCGATCTCCTCGCCCAAACCGGAGAAGATGAAGTCCGTGCGCACCTCGGGCACCTTATTCGGCTGGCCGGCGCCGGGGCCGGTGCCGGTAAGCCCGCCGGTGCCCAGCCCGAGTAGCGACTGGACCAGCTGGTAACCCTTGTCGTCCGCGTCGCCGAACGGGTCGAGCCACGTGGTCGCGCGCTCGGAGAAGTTCAGGAACGGCCCGCCGACGCTCTTGCCCAGGAAGTACGCCAGGAACGCCCCTCCGAGGAACAGGCCCAGGCCGATGATCAGCCAGCTGACCCGCTCCGTGGCGACGTAGAGCGTCACGACGAAGAGGCCGAAGTACATCAGCGAGGTGCCCAGGTCCTTCTCGAAGACGAGCACCATCAGCGACATGAGCCACACGAGCACGACCGGCCCGAGGTCGCGGCCGCGCGGGAAATCGATGCCGAGGAACCGCTTGCTCGCCAGCGAGAGCACCTCGCGCTTGCGCACCAGGTAGTAGGCGAAGAAGACCAGCAGGAGGATCTTGGCGAACTCGCCCGGCTGGATCGTGAACCCGGGCAGCTTGATCCACAGCTTCGCGCCGTTGATCGCCGAGTACTTCGCCGGGAGCACCGCCGGGATCAGCACCAGCACGATGCCGGTCAGGCCGAGCGTGTAGGCGTATCGTGACAGCGACCGGTGGTCCCGCACGATCGCCAGCAGCACGGCGGCCCCGATCACGGCGGCCGCGGTCCAGCCCAGTTGGCGGAAGCCGTCGCCGACGAACACGTCCAGGTTGGCCCGCTGCGGCGCTTTCACGCCGGCCAGGTCCAACCGGCGCAGGAACATCACACCGAGGCCGTTGATGAGCGCGACCGCGGGCAGAATCACCGGATCGGCGTACGGCGCCAGGAACCGCACCGCCACGTGGCCGACGCCGAAGATGCCGGCGAGCATCGCGGGCTGGACCCAGAAGTGCGAGGTGACCTCGCCGGCAGCGTTGCCCTCCACCACCGCGGCGAACACGGTGAGGATGACGACGACGAAGAGAAGCAGCCCCAGTTCGACGTTGCGCCGGGTGTGCGGGCGGGCGGGTTCGGAAACGCCCGCTTCGCCGCTCATGGGCGACGGGATGGCGGTGGCGGTCACAACTGGCTTCCTCTTCCCCTCAGCACGTCAGTTCGGCCCCGACACGATCAACAACTGGTCGCGGGGGCCGGGGTCGGCGTGGAGGGCAGGCTCGGCTCGGCGGCCGGCGACGGCGGGCTCGCCGAGTGCGCCGGGCCGCTGGCCGGCGCGGACGCGCTGCCGCTGGAGCTCGCCGCCACGGAGACGGGCGCCGAGAACGACTCCGAAGGCTGCGTCGGCGGGCAGTCGTCCTGCTTGTGCGAGGGGTCGCTCGGGTCCTCCAGCGCGGCCATCTTCTCCTGGGCCTTCTCCAGGCTCTCGACCTGGATGCCCTGTTTGACGGTGCCCTGTGCGGCCGGTGTCAGGTCGTCGAGCGTCAGCGTGGCGCTCTCCTGATACACGTGCCCGAGCTTCAGCCACGCGATCTCGCCGGGCACGCCTTTGAAGATCGCGACCCGGCCACTTTCGGTGGCGCCCACGTAGTACCGCGACTGCGTGACGCTCCAGCCATACCAGAGTCCGCCGCCGAGCAGCCCGAGCAGCACCACGAGAAGGATCGTGGTGCGCACCGGATGGCGCCGGGAGCGCTGCTCCTCCCCGTCCTGGCGGCCGGCGACCGAGTCCTGCGGGCGTGGCTGCTCGTCCTGCGGCACAGGCGGGCGCGGCGCGGAGAGCGCGGCGCCCCGGGCCGAGGACATCGACTGGTCGGCGGAGGTCGCCATGCCCCGGTCCTGCGCCGCGGCCCCGCCCACGATCGGCCGCTCCTCGACGATGTCCTCGTCGGTGACGTCGGCGACGATCACGGTGATGTTGTCGGGGCCACCGCCGCGCAGGGCCAGCTCGATAAGCCGGCCGGCGCACTGGTTGGGGTCGACGTACTCGCGCAGCGTCGACTCGATGGTCTCCGCGCTGACCACGCCCGACAGCCCGTCGCTGCACAGCAGATACCGGTCGCCGGGCTTGACCTGGCGCACCGAATACTCGGGGTCGGCGTCGCGGCCGTCGAGCGCCCGGGTCAGCAGGGAGCGCTGCGGGTGGCTGTTGGCCTCCTCGATGCTGATGCGGCCCTCGTCGACGAGCATCTGGACGTATGTGTCGTCCTTGGTCACCTGGGCGAACTCGCCGTCGCGCACCAAATATGCGCGGGAGTCGCCGATATGGACCATGCCCATCTTGGTGCCGGAGAACAGCATGGCGGTCAGGGTCGTGCCCATGCCCTCCATGGCCGGGTTTTCCTCGACCGCGTCCCGGATCTGCTGGTTGGCCAGATCGACCGCGTTGCGCAGCGTGTCGATCATGGCATTGCCGGGCACGTCTTCGTCGAGCGGCGCCATGGTGGCGATGACGATGTTGCTGGCGACGTCACCGGCGGCCATGCCGCCCATGCCGTCGGCAACGGCGAGCAGCCGCGGTCCGGCATAGACGGAGTCCTGGTTCCCGCTCCGGATCAGACCGCGGTCGCTGCGAGCCGCATAGCGCAAGGTGAGGGTCATGACCGTAACTCGAGAGATGTGCGGCCGATGCGAATCGGCACGCCGAGGGGGACGGGGGTGGGTGCGCTGACCTTGGTCTTGTCGAGGTAGGTCCCGTTGGTCGAGCCGAGGTCCTCGAGATACCACTGGCCTGCGCGCGGCACGAGGCGGGCGTGCTTGGACGAGGCGTAGTCGTCGGTGATCACCAACGTCGAGTCCTCGGCCCGGCCGATGGTGATGGGCGCCTCGCCGAGGGTGATGCGAGTGCCCGCCAGCGCACCGGCGGTGACGAAGAGCTGGTTGGCTGTCTTGCCGCGCTTGACCTTCGCCGGACGGCCGGGAGTCGTCATCGCACCGACCCCCCGAGGCGCGGCGACGATCCGGCTCGAACGCGAGCCCGCGAACAGATCCCGGCGAATCACTCCCACCACCGTGAATACAAAGATCCACAGCAGCACGAGCAACCCATACCGGGCAACCGTGATGACGAATTCCATCTACGACGCGCTCATTCAGATCCGCCTACGTGAAGTACGGTCATCCATCCACGCGGTAGGTCAGCGTGGTCGTGCCGAGCTGGATCATGTCACCTGGGTTCAACGCGACCGCTGAGACGCGCTGTCCGTTGACCATCGTGCCGTTCGTGGAGCCGAGATCGGTCAGCACGACCTGCGCTCCGTCGAAGTCGAGCCGCGCGTGGCGCCGCGAGATACCGACGTCGGGGAGTCGCATGTTGGCCTGGTCGCCCCGGCCAATCACGGTCGAACCAATCGACAGAGGGTAGCTTCGCCCGTCGCCGGACACCAGTCGGACGTTGCGGGCCGGGCCGCCGGGCGGGGGGCCATAGCCACCGCCACCCTGGTCGTAACCGCCGCCACCCTGGTTGTAGCCGCCATACGGATCCGGGGTCGGTGGCGGTGCGACATCGCCGCCGGTGTAAACCTCCGCGGTCACCCGGAACATGCCGGTGTCAAGGCCGTCGCCGCGCTCGATCTCGACGATGACATCGCCATACACCGTCCAGCCCTGCTCACCGATGAACTCCGCCTGCGACTGGGCGAGCTCCTGCGCGAGCGCGGCGGCATACGGGGCCAACCGACTGTGGTCATAGGGCGACAGGTCGATCACGTAACGATTCGGCACGAGCGTGCGCCCGCCGGCCAGAATCGCCTTGTGGGCTTCCGCCTCCCGTTGCATGGCGTTGAGGATCTCCACGGGGTGGACGACCCCCTTGAAGACCTTGGCGAAGGCCCCCTCAACCAGGCCCTCTAGGCGCTTCTCGAAGCGCTGCAGCACACTCACCGGTTCCTCCTCGGGTTCCGAGGTCATGATGGTATCCGGACGTCGCACGCCCGTATGCAAGCTGACCGGTTGGCCCGTGCTACTCTTCCGTGGCGCCCAGGGAAGCCTAAGGCCTACCCGGTGATTTCGCCGAGTAGGTGCGAGGTATGCTCTGACGCGCCAGGCCACGAGGTTACTCGTGACCAGGGGAAGTGGCGGAATGGCAGACGCGCACGGTTCAGGTCCGTGTGCCCGAAAGGGCGTGAGGGTTCAACTCCCTCCTTCCCCACCGCCGAGGGTGGCTCCTGCTCAGTGGCAGGGGCCACTTCGCCATTTCGGCGGTGGATCCTTTCCGCTCGCTTCGCTCGCTCAAGGTGGGGGGCTTCGCCCACCCACACCCCCCTTCCCGGTGGCTGGGGCTCGTGCGTCGCTCGCGCTCCTTGCGCCTTCGCTTCGCTTGGCTGCTTTTTGGCTCCGGTTCGTTTCAGTTGCGGGGCGTTGCTCCCGTCAGACAGCGGTCGGCGCTGGGGCGCCTTCCTGCCTGGTCCGTGGGGCAAGAGCATTGGCTGGCGGCCCTTCCCGCCTTGACAGAACCTACTGTTGGGCGCGGGTATGCTGCTTTGGTTTTGGATGTCGTCTCTGGTGGGGGTCTGGCTCGTGAGTGTCGCACTTGTTACCGGGTCGGCCGGGCTCATCGGGTCGGAGGCCGTCCGGCACTTTGCCTCGCTAGGGCTGGATGTCGTGGGGATCGACAACGACATGCGGAAGCGGTTCTTCGGGTCCGAGGCCTCCACCGCTTGGAACGTTGTCCGCCTTACGAGTGACCTCGGGGACTCCTACACGCACCATGACGTCGACATCCGGGATCGCGATGCGGTCGCGGGGATCTTCAAGCGGTACGGCAAGGACATCGCCGTCGTGATTCACACGGCCGCGCAGCCCTCGCACGACTGGGCGGTGCGCGACCCGTTCACCGACTTCGACGTCAACGCGGGCGGCACGCTCAACCTCCTGCAGAACGTGCGCGAGCACTGCATCGAGGCGCCGTTCATCCACTGCTCCACCAACAAGGTCTACGGGGACCGGCCCAACTCGCTGCCCTATCAGGAGCTCGAGACCCGGTGGGAGATCGAGCCGGGGCACGAATACGAGAACGGCATCAAGGAGGACATGTCGATTGACGCCTGCCTGCACTCCGTCTTCGGGGCCTCGAAGGTCGCCGCGGACGTGATGGTGCAGGAATACGGGCGGTATTTCGACATGAAGACGGCCTGCTTCCGCGGTGGCACGCTCACCGGGCCGGCGCACTCGGCCACCGAGTTGCACGGGTTCCTCGGCTACGTCATGCGCTGCAACATGGAGCGGCGGACGTACAAGATCTTCGGTTACAAGGGCAAGATGGTCCGCGACGCGATCCACTCTCACGACGTCGTGTCCGCGTTCGAGGCCTTCTTCCGGGCGCCCCGCAGCGCCGCCGTCTACAACCTCGGTGGCGGCCGGCACTCGAACACCTCGCACCTGGAGGTGTTCAAGCTGGCCGAGCGGATCACCGGCAACGAGATGATCAGTGAGTATCACGAGGCCAACCGGGTCGGCGACCACATCTGGTGGATCGGGTCCAACGAGCGGTTCCAGCAGGACTACCCGGACTGGAAGCAGGTCTACGACGTACCGACGATCTGTCAGGAGATCTACGAGGCCAACGTCGGTAAGTGGACCCCGGAAGCCTGAGACGGGTCGGGATCGACAGTGATTGACAGAGGCAAGCGAAACGTTCTCGGCGTCGACGTCAGCGCCGTCGACTACGACAGCGCCGTCGGCAAGGTGATGAGCGCGGCCCACGAGGGACGCCCACTCGCCGTCACCGCGCTCGCCGTGCACGGCGTGATGACCGGCGTGCAGGACAAGGCGCACGGCGCCCGGCTCAACTCGTTCGACCTGGTGACCCCCGACGGCCAGCCGGTGCGGTGGGCACTCAACCTGCTGCACCACGCCCGCCTCGCCGACCGCGTCTACGGCCCCGACCTCACGCTGAAGGTCCTGGAGGCGAGCGCCGCGGATGGCCTGCCGGTGTACTTCTACGGCTCGACCCAGGAGACGCTGGACCGGCTGGCACAGAAGCTGCAGGAGCGGTTCCCGGCCCTGAAGGTCGCCGGTATGGAGCCCTCGAAGTTCCGCCAGGCGGAGGCCGGCGAGCCGGAGCAGATCGCCGCCCGGATCAAGTCCTCGGGCGCGCGCGTGGTCATGGTGGGCCTTGGCTGCCCGCGGCAGGAGGTCTTCGTCTACGCGATGAAGCCCCTCGTCGACGCCCCGATGCTCGCCGTGGGCGCCGCGTTCGACTACCACGCCGGCGGCCTGAAGAACCCGCCCGCGTGGATGCAGAAGTACGCCCTGGAGTGGCTGTGGCGCCTCGGGCTCGAACCAAAGCGGCTGTGGCGGCGGTACATCCTGCTCAACCCGAACTACCTGGCCCGGCTGGGCGCGCAGAAGGCCCGCCTGTGGCGCGCGACCCCGCCACCGCCGGCCACGGAACCTCTGAAGACCTTCGCCGTCTGATCAGCTGTGAATGGCCTCTGAGTGTGCTCTGAACGAGCTCTGAGCAGGCTCTGCGCAACCTCTTGAAACGCCGATGGGCGCCCCTCTGGGCGCCCATTCGCGTCGTTCCACGGTATGCGGATGTGTCCGAAATTGCCGGAAATATCACATCAATTCTGGGCCGGTCGCCGTCGCAGTGGGCTCTCAGCGGCCCGTGATGGCGTCAACCTTGGCGGTGCGGCGCTTGAAGGTGCCCCGCTTGTCGAAGGCGCGCTCGGCCGGTCACAGCATGAGCGCCAGCGGCGCGGCGATGTACCAGCGGTCGAGCATCACGTAGGCGACGATGTTCGCGACGACGCCGAGCGCGTACAGACCGATCAACCAGTCGACTCGCTTCTTGCCGATGCCACGCTTGTGGTAGGCGTCCAGGACGCCGAAAGCGCCGATGCTCAGGGCCAGCAGGCCGCCGCCGCTCACGAGCGCGAAGATCAGATCTGACACGTCACTCACCCCTGCATCCCCCTCACCACCGGCAAACTCCGACCAAGCTAAGCGGACATTTCAAGATCGACCATCAACTTTGCGAAAAGCCACCCGACCGAACGTTGCGCGACCAATCGGACATTCGGCCGATTTCACTGATCTTGCGCAACTGCCCACATCGGCCGCTATCCGGCGGTCTTGAGAGAGATCCGTGCCCTACTCGCGGACGCCGGCCGCGCCCCACGGGTCGAACAACGCCGGAGCGGGGTGCTCATGACGGGCTCCGGCCGCGCTCGGCGCACCCCGGAGCCCGTCCGACCTCCCCAGGTCGAGTCCTCCCTGCTTTTTACAGGGTGCGGATCGACCTGTCGATAGACAGGCAGGTGCGTACGCTCGCGTTACTTGAGCGGCCGCGCCTCCTGCGAGTAGATCAGCTTGAGAATGCTGTGGGCCGCCTCGAACCAGCGGTCCAGCCAATCCTGCTGCGGCGGCGTGCCCTTCGGCGGCAGTTCCATCAACAGGCCGCGCAGCAGCGGGTGGTCGGCCAAAGAGCCGCTCGGCGTGTCCACCCACGAATCACGGCCGAGCATCGGCTCGGTGAGCGGCCCGCTACCGAGCGATCCGGCGCTGAACGCGCCCCCGGTCAGCGGTCCGAGATCCGCGACGAGCGAGGGCTCGGGCGGCGTCATGTCCAGCGGCATCGACGCCTGGTCCAGCGGCGAGCCGTTGGGCGGCGACAGCTCGTCGAGCGGCCCGTCGCCGATGCCGTCCCGGCGACCGCCCGGACGGTAGCTACCCAGTTGCCCGGAGAAACGGTCGTCGATCTTCGACGATCCGTTGGCGAAGTTTTCGGGGCCAATGCTCACAGTAGGAAGCCTTATCTCGCTCGGGGAAGTACTGCAATACGGTGCGATTCGCCGAAAACGGCCGGCCCGCCCCGCAGGCGTTACGCCGCGGAACGGGCCGGCCGGTCGCGCCCGGCGTGCGATCACGCCAGGTCGAACTCGCCGTCCTTGGTGCCGTCGACGAAGGCCAGCCACTCCTCCGGCGTGAACAGCAGTACCGCTCCGGCTCTGTCCTTCGAGTCGCGGAGGGCCACCGCGCCACCGACGAATGCGACCTCGACGCAGTTGTCCGAGTACGGACCACTACGGGTGCTCTTGCGCCACGCCGCACCGTCGAGGTTCACGGCGAAGCCCTTGGCTTCGATTTTCACTACAGCTCCTTTGCCAGCTTCACGAACATCGACACTGACTCGTCCGGACGGAGTGCGTTGGCGCGCAAGCAGTCAAAGATGAATCCGTAGCGCTGCAGCTCGTCGTCCTTCTCGAGAAAGAGACCGCCAGCCGCATTCGAGGCGAACACGAAGCTCTGCCCGGCGGACTCGTCGTACAGCAACGTCGTGAAAGCCCCGTCCATCCCGGCGTGTGCGCCGGCGGAGAAGGGCAGGACCTGCAGGGTCACGTTCGACCAGGTCGCTACCAGGCTCAGGTGCTCAAGCTGACGACGCATGACCCCACCTCCCCCAACCGGACGGTGTAGGACGGCCTCGTCCAGCACCACCCAGAGGTCGATCGGGTCATCCTGAGTGAGCAACGACTGTCTGCCCATACGGACACGCACCCTCTTCTCGACCTCGGCGGCGCCGATGTCGGGACGGGCGGCGTAGATCATGGCCTGGGCGTACTCCTCGGTCTGCAGCAGACCGGGAACGACCAAGGCCTCGTATGAGCGGATGTGATCGGCGGCGGCCTCGAGCCCCACGTAGGCGCCCGTGAGCACATCACCGTACAGCTGCCACCAACCCTTCTGCCGCGCCTCACGCGCGAACTTCAACAACTGGTCGGCGTACCCGGGATCTACGCCGTAGATGTCCAGCATGTCCCGCACGTCGCGCGGGGTCACACCGGTCTGACCCGTCTCGATCCGCGAAATCTTGGATCCGGAGCACTCCAGCCGCTCGGCGACCTGGTCGATGGTCACGTGCGCGGCCTCGCGCAGCCGCCGCAGCTCCATCCCCAGTTGCCGGCGCCGGAGGGTCGGGCTGCCTCGTCGACTTACCACGTGTCGCACCTCCGCGCCGCCGGACCTACGTAGATAACTTACGTATAGATCAGCGCAACAGCGTAAAGCCGCGCGCGGCGACTCGGCACGGCATTCGGCGACTCATACCCATGGCGGAAACTTCGTCTTGCAAGTTGCATTGATCCCTGTTCTCGGGCAACCTGTGCGTGTGGCTGGGGTTACGGATTGTTCACTTTCCTTAACAATCCGCCTCCAGTGGACGCAGCGACCAACGATCGGACCGATCGGCGGTTACGGACCCGCCCCCGCGACGAGCACCGTGACCGACCTTCCCCCTCACAAGCCGACCGAAGACAGGAGTCCCACCGTGTTACCGAGAACCGGTGACGTGCTGCGCGTGACCAAGGCCGCGAGTGTCCAGTTCACGCAGCCGATGCTGTTCCGGGTGATCAGAGTGCACGACTGGCAGACGTATGACGGATGGGCCTGGCTGGACGGATACCAGCTCAACGCGGCGGGCGACGCGGTGGAACGCCGCTCCATCTTCGTCCAGCTCCAGGGCCTGCAGCCGGGTTTCGCGGCCCGCACCCAGCGCGCCACAACACCGGCGCGCGCGGGCGTGCCGGTCACGGTCGGCTTGAGACCGCTCGCCAGGGTCGGCCGCCGGGCGGCCGACCCCGCGCCCCCCTCATGCGTCGCCCCCGCGTCCCAGCACGTCTCGGGTCAGCCGCTGGCGGACGCGCTGGGCTGCGGCTGCGGCTTCGGCTTGGACGACGCCGGTGACGGCGACGGCGACGGGGCGGCCGCGACGATCAGGGTCACCGTGTCGCCCGCCGTCACGGTCTCGCCCTCGCCGGGCCGCGACGACAGCACCTCGCCCGGCGGCAGCGAGTCGTCGACCCGCCGCTGCACGTCGAGGTTGAGCCCGAGCACCTGCAGCCTCACCGTCGCCTCCGCGAGCGTGTAGCCGCGTAGCGGCGGGATCACGACCCGCCCGGGCGGCGACGCGGCGCTCGACGTGGCCGGCGCCTCCGAGGCCGGCGCCGCCGACGACTCGGGCGGCACGCTCGACGGCGCCGGCGCTGAGGCCACGGTCGTGGCGGGCGTCGGGTCCACCCCGCCGGGCGCGTTCTGCCCGCTCGCGGTGGCGCGATAAATGAGGTACAGCCCGACGCTCAACGCCCCGACGAGCACGACCGCGATGACGCCGACGATCACCGGGCTGTACCAGGATCGCCCCTGGTACGGGTCCTCTTCCCCGCCCGCCCACTCCTGCGGCGCGGGCCGCCGCGGCGACGGATCGCCTGGCACCGGCACCCCGGCCCGCGCCGACCACCGCTCGCCCACGTGCTCGTCCCGGCCCGCAGGCCGCTCCAGCCGCGTCACGTCCGGCGCCCGATAGGCCCGCGTCGCTTCCGAAGGCCGGTCGACCCGAATCGTGTCCGGCGGCCCGCTGGCCCGCGTGGCCTCGTCCGACCGTCGGTGCACCTGCGTAGCCTCATCGGCCGGCCGGTGCACCTGCGTGGTGGCGTCCGACGGCCGGTGCACCTGCGTGGCCTCGGCGTCCTCGTGACTCTCGCGCTCCGGCTCTTCGCCGTGGCAGTCCCGCTCGCCGTCCTCGCCGAACGGCCAGAAGGGCTGCGTCGAGGAGTCGTCGTCGTCGGCTGACCGGTCCGGGCTGTTCGCCATATCTCCAGTTCACCACCTCGTCCGGCCTACCCGCCCGCCCGGCGTCAGATGACTCCACGCGGCCTTCAGCACACCGGCGATCCGGCCCGATTTCTGGACTCGCCCGGGTGGACGGCTGGGCGTACGCTGCGCGGCATGGCGGCACGAAGCTGGGCAACCTCAATATTCACGGCGGTCGGCGTCGCGGCCGGCGCGGGTGCCGCACAGCTCGGCCTTGGCTACGGCCTGGGCATCATCTCCTGGCAGCCGACCGGCGACAGCGCCACCGTCTGGGTCAGCAGCCTCGCCTGGGTGGCGTGGCTCGCCGCGTCCTCGGCCGTCATCGGCGCCATCTGCGCCGATCGGCTCGCCGGCGCCGGTGCGCCCGTCCCGGCCGACCCGGACAGCGCCGGCGGACAGGCCCTGATCGTGGCCTGGCGGGTGGTGATCGCGCTCGCCGCCGCCGTCGGCTCGCTGATCATCGTGCCGCTGGTGGCCATCCCGGCGCGCACGCCGCGGCCGGACAACGTGGCGCCGTACTTCGCGGCCGGCGGATACGCGATCGCCGGCCTGATCGTCGGCCTGCTGGTCGCGGTCGGCGCGCTCGCCGCCCGGGCGATCGCCGCGAACATCATCGCCTCGTCCGCCTGGCTGTGGACGCTGGCCGTGGTCGCGGTCGCCGACGTCGTGCACGCCGACGGGGACACCGCCACCGCCGCCCAGCTCGGCACCTGGCGGTTCACCGACGCGACCTGGGTCCGCGGCATGGTCAACCTGCCCGGCGCCCTGCTCATGCTCGCCATCGCCCTGGTCATCGGCGTCCTCGCCGCCTGGCCCGCCGGTCGCCGCGGGGACAACCGCGTCGGCGTGGCGGTCTCCGGCATGGCCGGCCCGCTGCTGGTGGACATCGCCTACATCCTGGCCACGCCCGCCCTCGGCGAGCACGACCAGCACCTCTCGGCGTTCGTCATCGCGCCGTACGCGGTGCTGACCGGCCTGGCGGGGTCGGTCATCGTGTCGGCGATCGGCCCCCGTGGCTCCCTCGCCAAGTCCCGGGCCGAGCGCCGCGCGGCCGCCGCCGAGCGCGACGACCGCGCCGCCGCCGAGTACTCGGACTGGGCCGCAGCGCTGGCCGAGGCCGACGCCGCCCAGGCCCGACGCCACACCGACGATGAGTCGGACACCGACCCGCTGCGCCCGTTGAGCGGCTCGGACGCTTCCTGGTCGCGGGAGCCGGTCCCCGTCGGGGCCGGGCTCAACTCCGCCACCGACCTGGAATCCGACGCCTACGCGCCGTCGCAGGCGTACGGTAGTGCCGAGTCAGTCGGCCGCACGTACTCGTCAGACGCCGCCGGACGCGCCTACGCCGAGGACACCGCCGGCGAGGAGCCCGCCCCGGCCGGCTCGTCATCGTCGGCCTTGTCATCGTCGGCCTCGGCCTCGACCGGCGCCGGCACACCGCTCTGGCCGACCGACTCGACCACCGACATCGCGCTGGCCAAGTCGACGTCCCGGACAAAGCGCGGCCGCGGGAAGCCGGCCGAATCGCCCGCGAGCCACGGCGGGCTCGGGGAGCCGTCATCGTCGACGTGACCGTCTTCGAGCTTCCCGCACCGCTGCCGCAAACCGGTCTTTACGTGATATACCGACAACGGTCATGGTTCCGACGCGTGCCTGTTTCGGACCCCCGTCGCTCAGTACCCTTCCACAACATGTCTCCAGTTGCGGATCATGATCCGCGCAACGCCGGAGCGGGTTTCGCCGCGACGCTGCGGTCCCGCCGCCTAGCCAGGGGACTGACCCAGGACGAACTTGCCACGCGGGCCGGCCTGGGTGTGCGCACCCTCCGCGAGCTGGAGCGCGGCCGCGTCGCCCGTCCGCAGCGCAACACCGTGTCGCTGCTCGCCGACGCCTTGGACCTCACGGGCGCCGACCGCGAGGCGTTCCTGACCGCCGCCACGGGCCGCCCACCGATCCCGAACCCACGCGGCCCGCAGCCCATCCACGCCGGAACCGACGAGCTCGGCCACGCCTGCCAGGCCTGCCACGCCGGCCCCGCCCCACCCGCGACCACCACGCCGTGGCCCACACGGCCTGGCGCTGCGACAGCGCCCCCACCCGCAGCGCCGTGGCCCACACCGCCCGGCGACCGTTCGATGGCTTCGCCGGCGGGTCGCCCGCCTGATCACACGAGCACGCCCCAACATATGAACAGCGGCCCGGTGAGCACCGGCTTGCGACCCACCGCAGGCCATGGCAGCCTGATGCGCCACGCCCGCCCCCGGAATCCCGCGGCACCCGCCACCGACCGATCCCCCGGACGTCGCCCTTCGGAGCCGCACGGACACCAGCGACCCGAAGAAGCACACGGCCCAGCCCTCGGCGAGCGCGGCGCGACACCGCCGCTCGCGACACCGACAGGTGACCACGGCCCGACACGACCGCACGAAGCATCGACCGGCGATCACCGCCCGACGCCGCCATACGGGGCATCGACCGGCGATCCCGGCTCAACGCCGCCGCACCGGGCATCAACCGGCGGTCCCGGCTCAACGCCGCCGCACCGGGGATCGACCGGCGGTTTAGGTGCGACGCCACCGCACGACCCGGCCGTGGGTCCAGCCGTGGGTCCGGCCGTGGCCACGATGCCCGGTGGGCCGCCGACCACCCTGCCGCTGCCGACCTTGCCCCCGCTCATCGGCCGCGATGCCGACATTGCCGAACTGCTCACGCTGCTAGGCATGCCGTCAACCCAGGCGGCGGCGACCCGAGGAGCGGCGAACGCGATCTCCGGGCGAGGCGACAGAGGGCTCCACGGCGCCATGGGCGATGCCTGGGGAACTGACGAGAGCTGGGACAGGGGCGTCGCCGGTGCAGAGGGAGCATTCCCACGGCCCGGGTCGGCCGCCGAACTGATCGCACTCATCGGCATGGCCGGCGTCGGCAAGACTGGCCTCGCCCATGCCGTGGCGCACTCGGCGGCGGCGTCTGGCTGGACCGCCGTCTCAGTGAGCATCACCAACATATCCCAGCCCACCGACATTTTTTCCGCAGTCGCCGCCGTGTTCGGGGTCGCCCGGGCCGAGGAGCTGGTGGAGCGGTACACCGCCGCTGTGCCAGCTCTGCCCGCCCTGCTCGTCGTCGACGGCATCGACCGCTCGCCGCGCGCGGCCGTCGAGGCGATCGGCTGGCTGCGGGCCCGGCTGCCGGTGATACGCATCCTGGTCACCAGCCGCCGGCCCGTCGCGGCGGAGTTGCCCGGGGCCGTCGACTGGCAGGTCCAGCCGCTGGAGGTGCCGCCCGGTCAGCCGCACGTCGCCCTGACCGCCCTCGACGTGGCCGCGCTGCGCCGCGTGCCGGCGGTGGCGCTGTTCGTGGAGCGGCTCCGGCTGGTACGCCGCGAGCCCGCCCGCGACGACGAGATCCACCCGATCGCCGAGCTGGTTCGCCGGCTCGACGGGCTGCCGCTGGCGATCGAACTGGCAGCCGCCCGCTGCCGGGTGCTGGAACTGCCGGAGCTGCTGTCGCGGTACGGCAACCGGCTCTTGGACCTCGCACCCACGGACCCGGCGGGGCGGCGGCTGCGTGATGCGGTCGCGGCCAGTTATCAGCTACTCGCGGAGCGGGAGCAGGCCGCGCTGCGGCGGCTGGCGATGTTTCGCGGGCGGTGGTCCGTGGAGCTCGCGGAAGCGCTGCTCGACGGTGTGGCCGAGGACGTCGAGGCCGTCCTGGACCGGCTCGTCGGCCTCGGCCTGGTGAGCGTGCGCGGGCCGGGCGACCTGCGGTTCCGGCTGCTCGACGTGGTGCTCGACTTCGCCGCCGAGCGGTGCGCGGAGACAGGCGAACTGCGTGTCGCCCGGCTGCGCCACGCCGAGGTCATCACCCGCGTGGCCGTGCGCGCCTCGGCCGAGCTGACCGGCCCGGACAGCGCGGCTGCGGTCTCCCGCCTGGACTACCTCAACAGCGACATCCGCACGGCGCTGCGCTACGCCGCGGTCCGCGAACCGGAGACCGCACTTCGCCTGGCGGGAGCGATCCCGCGCTGGTGCCTGCTGCGCGGCCGGCACGTGGAGGCGCACCAGCTGCTGCGCCGGCTGCTCGACGACCGGCGCACGCGGGAGTGCGATCCCGCCGTGCGTGCCTTGGCGCAGATCGGCGCCGCCATGCTCGCCACCGCGCACGGCCAGGGGGTGAGCGAGCTGTGCGCGACCGAGGAGGCACTGTTGGTGATCACCGGGCGCGGCGACGTGGCCGGAGAGCTGACCGCGAGGGCCCTGCTAGCCGGGATCTGGCAGGCGCTCGGCGGCACCGACGAGGCGCGCCGGCACAACGAGCACGTGCTGGGCCTGGCCGTTCGCACCGGCCGGGTGCGCGAGATCGCCGTCGCGCAGAACAATCTCGCGTTCGACGACGTGCTGGCCGGCAACCTCGCGGCGGCCACGCGCCGGCTCACCGAGGCGGGCCGGCGCGCGGCCGAGGCCGGCGATGCGCGCATCCGGGCGCTCACCAAGGCGAACCTGGCCGAGATCGCACGGCTGGACGGGCGGTTCGACGAGGCGGTCGACCTGGCCCGTCGCGCCGCGGCCACGATCGCCGAGGTCGGCGACCCGGCGCACCGCGTGCGTGTGCTCGGTACCCTCGGCAAGGCGTTCGCGGAGACTCGCCGCCCGGCCGAGGCGACGGCGATGCTGGCCGAACTGGCCGAGCTTCCCGAGTCTGCGGGCGGCGCCGGTGCGGCGGCGATGATCGAGGGCTACCTGGCGCTCGCGCGGGGCGACCGTCCCGCCGCGGCGAACGCGTTCGAGTCCGCGGCCGACCTGCTCGCCGGCCGGGACGACGTCCGGAACGTGCTCGAGGCGCTCACCGGTCTGGCCGCGACCGCCGGGCCGGACCGGCGTGACCGCGCGTTCGAGGATCTGGCCGGCCTGCGGGAGCGCACCCACGCGACGCTGCTGCCGCGAGAGCACCGGCTGCTTTCAACCCTGAAGGGCACGGACGAAGACCCCCTGGGCGCGTTGACACGCCTGCCCACCTAGCTTCGTCCGTGCCGGCCCCGCCGGGGCGCGCCGAGCCTCCCCGGCGGCGAACGTTATCCCAGCAGAAAAGCCAAAAGACCGAGATTTCCGACTTGTACCCACAGTGAACTCGGACCTGCCGGTAATTCTGCCGGTGCACAACCTGACCCACAGCGACGGCATCCCGGCCCGCACCCGGCAAACGCCGATGAGGCATCGAGGCATGGGTCGGCGCATCGAGCGCCGCGGCGATCAGGCAGCGGGGCGCAGCGACGGGACACCCGAGGTGGCGTCCGGCCGGACCGCGTCGCGAATCGTGCGCAGGCCACGCAGCAGGGTGTCCAGCTCCGCCGGGCTCAGCCGTCCGGTGAACCACTCCTCGATCAGCGCCACGTGCCCGGGCAGCACGTCACGCATCTTCGCGAGACCGCCCGGCGTGATCACCGTGAACGAGCCGCGCCGGTCCGTCGGGCAGGCCCGGCGCATTGCCAGGCCGTCGCGCTCCAGGCGGTCCACGACCCGGGTCACACCGCTGGTGGACAGGCCGGTCTGCGCGGCCAGGTCGGTCATCCGCAGCTCACTGCCGGGCGAGCGGGCCAGGCGCACCAGCACCTCGAAGTCGACGGTGCCGAGGCCGTGCTCGGCCAGCTGGACGTTGAGCCGCGCGTTCACCCCGGTGAAGGCCTCCACAAACAGGCCCATGGCGGTGATTCGCGGATCTTCCAGCATCTCGTCGGCCACAGTGCCAGTCTAGCAGAGAACTTGACGAACAAGACTCTGCTGAGTGTACATTTGCTGAGGCAATCTTCTTCAACACCGCACAACCGAGGGAGTCACCATGACGGCACCCGCCAACACCCGCGAGTACCAGGGCCTCACCATCCCGGCGCCGGGCAAGTTCGAGCTCGACCCGGCGCACACCCGGGTCAGCTTCACCGCGCGGCACCTGATGGTGAGCAAGGTGCGCGGCGGTTTCACCAGCGCCAGCGGCAGCATCGTCATCGCCGAGAACCCGCTGGAGTCGCACGTCGAGGTGAGCATCGACGCGGCGAGCATCGACACCGGCGTGGCCGACCGCGACGGGCACCTGCGCGGCCCGGACTTCCTGCACGTCGAGCAGTGGCCGGCGCTGACCTTCAAGAGCAAGCGCGTCGTGGGCCTGTCCGGCAACGAGTTCAAGCTGGTCGGCGACCTCACGATCCGCGACGTCACGCGCGAGGTCGAGTTGGACGTCGAGTTCGAGGGGCACGCGAAGAGCCCGTGGGGCCAGGAGGTCATCGGCTTCAGCGCGACGACCGAGATCGACCGCGAGGAGTTCGGCATCACCTGGAACCAGGCCCTCGAGACCGGCGGCGTCCTCGTCGGCCGGAAGGTCAAGATCGAGATCGGCGCCGAAGGCGTGCGCCAGCCCTGAGCCGCCGCGCTCCAAGAAACCGGCAAGACAGAAATTTCCGAAGCGCCGGAGTTTGGTCATCGTGCAGAGGGTGGGCGAAATCTCCCACCCTCCGCAAGGCTTTGCTCACCGTCGGCTGCCGGTGTGTCCATTTTGTCCCTAGCGGTGCCTCTCGACTACTCCTAACGTGAGGGGTCCAAGAGGGGCCAGGGGGCAGGTATGGGCCAGGATGTCACACGGGGAGCCTTCTCGCGTGAGGACCGCGCTCGATACCGGCGGAAGGTTCGCCGCTGCCTCGATGTCTTCGCACTCATGCTCAACGATTTCCGGTTCGACTCCGATCGGCCGATGACCGGCCTGGAGATCGAGGTCAACCTCATCGATCCGGACGCCCAGCCGGCCATGCGCAACGCCGAGGTGCTCGCCGATCTCGCCGACCCCACGTTCCAGACCGAGTTGGGCCAGTTCAACCTGGAGATCAACGTCGCCCCGAGGGTGATCGAGGGCGACGGCCTGGACGTGTACGAGCGGGAGATCCTGGCCAGCCTCGTGCACGCCGACGAGCGGGCGAGCAAGTCCGACGCCCGACTGGTGCTCATCGGCATCCTGCCCACGCTGCGCCCGGAGCACCTGGTGCTGGCGAACATGTCCAACGACCCGCGGTACCGGCTGCTGAACGACCAGATCATCAACGCCCGAGGCGAGGACATCACGCTCGACATCCGCGGGCAGGAGCGGCTCGAAGCCCAGTCGGACTCCATCGCGGGCGAGTCCGCGTGCACGAGCGTGCAGTTCCATCTGCAGGTCGCACCCGAGGACTTCGCGATGTACTGGAACGCGTCGCAGGCGATCGCCGGGGTGCAGGTGGCGGTGGGGGCCAACTCGCCGTACCTCTTCGGCAAACGCCTATGGGCCGAGACCCGCATCGCGCTGTTCGAGCAGGCCACCGACACCCGGCCGGAGGAGCTCAAGGCGCAAGGCGTACGCCCGCGGGTCTGGTTCGGCGAGCGCTGGATCACCTCGATCTTCGACCTGTTCGAGGAGAACGTCCGCTACTTCCCGCCGTTACTGCCGATCACCGAGGAGGAGGACCCGGTCGCCGTGCTCGAGGCCGGCGGGGTGCCGCGCCTGGGCGAGCTGCGTCTGCACAACAGCACGATCTACCGGTGGAACCGCCCGGTGTACGACATCATGAACGGCCGCCCACACCTGCGCGTCGAGAACCGCGTGTTGCCGGCCGGCCCCACCGTGGTCGACCAGCTCGCCAACGCCGCGTTCTACTTCGGCCTGGTCCGTGCGTTATGCGAGCAGGACCGGCCGATCTGGACGCAGATGCCATTCTCGGCGGCCGAGGAGAACTTCCACACCGCCGCTCGCGAGGGGCTCGACGCGCGGGTCTGGTGGCCGAAGCGCGGCGAGGTGCCGGTGACCGACCTGGTGCTGCGCGAACTGCTGCCGCTGGCCGAGGCCGGCCTGGACCGCTTCGGGGTGCCGGCACAGACGCGGGACCGGCTGCTCGGAGTCATCGAGGGCCGATGTCGCACCGGGCGCAACGGCGCCGCCTGGCAGACCGAGGTCGTGCGTTCCTTACAGGAGCGCCATCGGCTCGAGCGGCCGTTGGCGCTGCGACAAATGCTGCTGCGGTACTCCGAGGGGCTGCACGAGAACGTTCCGGTCCACACGTGGCCGGTGTAGGCGGCGCCTACAGCCCGATCGAGCGCGAGATGATCATCCGCTGGACCTCGGAGGTGCCCTCGCCGATCTCCAGGATCTTGGCGTCACGGTACATCCGGCCGACCGGCGTCTCGTTCATGAAGCCATACCCGCCGTGCACCTGCGTCGCCTCCCGCGCGTTGACCATCGCCGCGTCGCTGGCCGAGAGCTTCGCGATGGCGGCCTGGCGCTTGAAGTCCCGCCCGTTGACGAGCCGGCTCGCCGCGTCGTAGTAGGCCAGCCGCGCGGTGTGTGCCCGGCTCTCCATGTCAGCGATCTTGAACTGGATCGCCTGGTACTCCCCGATCGCCCGGCCGAACGCCTGCCGCTGCCTGGCGTAGGCGACCGACTCGTCGACGCAGCCCTGCGCGAGCCCGACGCCGAGCGCGGCGAACGCGACCCGGCCCTCGTCGAGGGTCCGCAGGAACTGCGCGTAACCGCGGCCCCGCTCGCCGAGCAGGTTCTCCGCCGGCACGCGCACATCGTCGAAGCTCAGCTCGTGGGTATCGGACGCGCACCAGCCGACCTTCGAGTACCCGGGCTGGACGGTGAACCCGGGCGTGCCGCTCGGCACGATGATCGCCGACAGCTCCTTGCTGCCGTCCGGGTTGACGCCGGTCACCGCCGTGACCGTGACCAGCGCGGTGATGTCGGTGCCGGAGTTGGTGATGAAGGCCTTCGACCCGTTGATCACCCACTCGTCCGTCGCCTCGTCGAGCACCGCGCGGGTCTGGGTGCCGCCCGCGTCGCTCCCGGCGCCGGGCTCGGTCAGGCCGAAGGCGGCGAGGGCCTCGCCGGAGGTGAGCTTGGGCAGCCAGTGCTCCTTCTGCGCCCGCGTGCCGTACCGGAAGATCGGCATGGCGCCGAGCGAGATCGCGGCCTCCAGGGTCACCGCGATCGACGAGTCGACCCGGGCGAGCTCCTCCAGCGCGATGCACAGCGCGAAGTAGTCGCCGCCCATCCCGCCGCAGTCCTCCGGGAAGGGCAGCCCGAACAGCCCCATCTTGCCCATCTGGCGGACCAGGTCGTAGGGGAAGGCGTGCCGCTCGTAGTAGCCGCCGATCACCGGGGCGACGACGTCGTGGGCGAAATCGCGCACGTTGGAGCGCAGCGCCTCGAGCTCCTCGGTAAGGGTGAAGTCAACCATCGTGATCCCTCCTTGGAAGTCGGCGCTTCAGACGGGTGTCACGCCGTGACGACGGCGGGAGAACGCGCGGTCCTTGGCCCGGGCCGCGGCGAAGCGGCGCACCAGCTCACCCCGTAGCGCCGCCGGCTCCACGACGGTGTCCACGACGAGCTCGCTGGCCAGCCGCATGATGTCGATGTCGCGCTCGTACTCGGCGCGCTTCGCGGCGACGAATGCGGCCCGCTCGTCCTCGTCGGCGATCGCGGCGATCTTGTTGGCGTAGACGGCGTTGACGGCGGCCTCGGCGCCCATGACCGCGATCTTGGCGGTGGGCAGGGCGATCGTGGCGTCGGGCTCGAAGCCGGGGCCGGCCATCGCGTAGAGGCCGGCCCCGTAGGCCTTGCGCACGACCACGCAGATCTTGGGTACGGTCGCCTCGGAGATCGCCGTGATCATCTTGGCGCCGTGCCGGATGATGCCCTGCTTCTCCACCGCGGAGCCGACCATGAAGCCCGGCACGTCGGCGAGGAAGAGCAGTGGCACGTTGAAGGCGTCGCAGAGCTGGACGAACCGGGTCGCCTTGTCGGCGGAGTCCACGAAGAGCACGCCGCCCTTGAACATCGAGTTGTTGGCGACGACGCCGACGGTACGCCCGTCGAGGCGGCCGAAACCGACGGTGAGCTCACGCGCCCAGAGCGCCTGGATCTCGAAAAACGAGCCCTCGTCGAGCAGGCCCTTGACGACCTTGCGCATGTCGAAGGCCTGCCGCTCGTTGCCCGGGATCTCGGGCAGGCCGGTCTCGGCCCGCGCCTCGGCCGCCGGCGGCTCCGACGTCCAGCTGGACGGGAGGTAGGACAGATAGCGGCGTACGGCATCGATGGCTTCTTGTTCGGTCTTGCACAGAAAGTGCCCGACGCCGCTCTCGGCGCAGTGCACGCGCGCGCCGCCCATCGCCTCAAGGGTCGTCTTCTCGCCGGTGACCATCTCGACCATGCGGTCCGAGCCCAGATACATCGACGCGTTGCCCTCGACCATCGCCACGACGTCGCAGAACGCGGGGATGTAGGCGCCGCCGGCGGCGGAGGGCCCGAAGAGCGCGCAGGCCTGCGGGATGCTGCCGCTGGCCCGAACCTGGGTGTGGAAGATGCGCCCGGCGCCACGCCGGCCGGGGAAGAGCTCCACCTGGTCGGTGATGCGCGCGCCGGCGGAGTCCACGAGGTACACCATCGGCACGCCGGTGGCGTAGGCCTTTTCGATGATCCGGATGATCTTCTCGACGGTCCGCGCGCCCCAGGACCCGGCCTTGACGGTCGAGTCGTTGGCCATGAGGCAGACCGGTCGCCCGTCGACGGTGGCCGAGCCGGTGATCACACCGTCGGCCGGCAGCCCGTCGGCCAGCGCGTTGGCGAACAGCCCGTCCTCGACGAAGGACCCCTCGTCGACGAGCAGGGCGACGCGCTCCCGGGCGAAGAGCTTGCCGCGCGCGGCGTTGGCCGCGTGGTACTTCTCCCCGCCGCCGGCCTCGACCCGCTTGCGCGTCTGGTTGAGGGCATCACCCTCCATGGTGCGACCTCCGCGTCGGCTGCCTGAACGATCGTTCATACCTAACGATCGTTCAGGTTAGCCGACGCGGAGGCGAAATTCCAACATTCGCGGCGGACCGCTTGCGGATCAGGGGGATACCGCCACCAGCGTCAGCGGGAGGTCAGCAGGAGGAGGCCTGCGCCCCGCCCGAGCTCGAGGCGTTCGAGAGGCCCAGCAGCGAGACGGCGTTGCCGCTGATGTTGATCGGCAGCTGCAGCGTGGTGCCGAGCTGGTTGCCGTTGAGCAGGCCGG
>NZ_JBFAZX010000022.1:41635-127937 GCF_040689395.1 Dactylosporangium sp. NPDC051484
GGAGTTGAACCCGGTGGTCCAGTCGCCGCAGCCACCCTCACCCTTCACCGCGCTGGCCCCACCGTTGCCGCCGATGTTGATCGGCACCTGCACCGTGGTGCCGAGCTGGTTGCCGTTGAGCACACCGGAGTTGAACCCGGTGGTCCAGTCGCCGCAGCCACCCTCACCCTTCACCGCGCTGGCCCCACCGTTGCCGCCGATGTTGATCGGCACCTGCACCGTAGTGCCGAGCTGGTTGCCGTTGAGCACACCGGAATTGAACCCGGTGGTCCAGTCGCCGTGGCCGCCCGTCACCGCGCTGGCCCCACCCTTGCCGCCGATGTTGATCGGCACCTGCACCGTAGTGCCGAGCTGGTTGCCGTTGAGCAGGCCGGAGTTGTACCCCGTGGTCCAGTCGCCGCTGGCGCAGCTGCCGTTGTTCGACCCGTTGCCGGGGCCGTTGTTGGGCGCGGGGGGCAGGACCGCGCCCGTGCCGTTGTGGTGCTTCTTGCGCTTGGCGTACGCGCCCAGGTCGATGGACTTCTGGCTCTTCGTGGTCGTCGTCTTGGCCACGTTCTTGGTGTGCGCCGCCGGCGCGGTGCTGACCTTGACGGTGCTGTTGGCCTTGGTGCCCGGGACGTAACCGCCGCTGTCCTGGCCGCCATTGCCGCGGCCGTGGCCGTGACCCTTGCCGTGGCCCGAACCGGTGCCCTCGATCGCCGTGGCGCCGCCGCCGCAGTTGGCGCTGGCGAAGCCGAGGATCGCGATCGCGTTGCCGCAGACGTTGACCGGCACCTGCAGCGTGGTGTTGAACTGGTTGCCGTTGAGCAGGCCGGCGTTGTACCCGGTGATGTGGTTGGACCCGGTGGTCGAGGCGCTCTCGCCATTGACCGCCCACGCGCCGCCCCGGCCGGACGCGCCCGCGAAGCCCAGCAGCGCGATCGCGTTGCCGCTGATGTTGATCGGGGCCTGCAGCGTCGTGTCGAGCTGGTTGCCGTTCAGCACGCCGGCGTTGTACCCGCTCGTCCAGTCCTCGGTCCGGTTCGCGACGCCCTCGGCGCCGGAGCGGCCGTTGGCCCCAGCGCTGTAGGCGCCGTTTCCGCCGTTGTGGCGGTGGCGGCCCCCGCTGGTGATGTCGCCCTTGCCCGCAGTCGCTCCGCCTGCGCTGGACGCGTTGGAGAGGCCCAGCACCGACACGGCGTTGCCGCTGATGTTGATCGGAGCCTGCAGCTTCGTGTCGAGCTGGTTGCCGTTGAGCACACCGGCGTTGTTCCCGCTCGTCCAGTCCTTGGTGGTCGCGCTCTTGGTGGCGGTGGCGCTCTCGGCCTTGACCGCCGAGGCGCCGCCGCCGCAGTTGGCATCGGCGAAGCCGAGCACGGCGATGGAGTTGCCGCAGACGTTGACCGGCACCTGGAGCGTGGTGTCGAACTGGTTGCCGTTGAGCAGGCCGGAGTTGTTGCCCGTCGCCCAGTCGGAGGCGTGCGCGACCCCGCCCGAGACGAGCAGGAAACCCGCGGAGAGCACGCCCACATTGAGCGACTTACGAACCCACGTCTTCATGTGGAAATGAGACCCTTCGGTATTTTTCGGTTCTTGGTACTGCAAAAGGGGGCGCGGTACGAAGCCGCGAACCTGCGTGCGGGCAGGCTGTACCCGGCTCCGTCCCTGTCGACGTGCGCCCGGTCGTGCGTGGTGCGTATTACGAGATGCCGCGATGTAGTCGATGCGGGTCCGCTGGGACCGAGGCTTGCGTTCCGGCTGCCCGCATGGCGTCGCGTCGGCTGGCCGGATGGGCCACGGATACGGCGGCCTTGCCGACCGGCGTGGCCACCGGTCTCAGCGCGCAGCGGGAAACGGCCGGCGGCGAAGCCGTGCGCGGGTTGCGCTCGCTCCTCGACTGGGCCATGTCCGCCTCTCAGTACGGCTCGATGTCGGGCATGCGCCCCACATACGACTCTTTCCGTAGTGAGCAACGAACCGCCCGGTCTGGGGACACGCCACGACAACCGGCGAATCGGGCACGGACCTCACAGGGGGAGCCGCGGCCCCGCCTTCAGCACCCCGGACGGCAGCTCCCGGCCGACGATCTCCTGCGCCAGCCGCGCCACCGCGATGAGCGCCGTGAGGTCGATCCCGGTCTCGTATCCCATGTCGTGCAGCATGTGCACCACCTCCTCGGTGGCCACGTTGCCGGTCGCCCCCGGCGCGTAGGGGCACCCGCCGAGCCCGCCGACGCTGGCGTCGAACTCGGTGATCCCCAGCCGCAGCGCGGTCAGGACGTTGGCGAGCGCGGTGCCGCGCGTGTTGTGGAAGTGCAGCAGCAGCGGCAGTTCCGGGTGCCGGTCGCGGACGCGCCCGACGACCTCCTCGACCCGCCGGGGCGTGCCCATGCCGGTGGTGTCGCCGAACGCGACCCGATCCGCGCCATCGGCCACCACGCGGTCGACGATCCCCGCCACCCGATCGGGTGCGATGTCGCCCTCGAACGGGCAGCCGAAGCTGGTCGAAATGATCACCTCGGCGGTCGCACCGGCCCGGTGCAGCAGGTCGATGAGGCCGGCGATGTCGTCGAGCGACTCGCCGGTCGACCGGTTGACGTTGCGCCGGTTGTGCGTGTCGGAGGCGGACACGACGACCTCGATCTCGGTGAACCCGGCGGCCAGCGCCCGCTCGGCACCCTTGGTGTTGGGCACCAGGGCGCAGTAGCGCACGGCCGGGTCCTTGGCCGCGCGTTGCCAGACCTCGGCGGCGTCCGCCATCTGCGGGATCGCCTTCGGGTGCACGAACGAGACCGCCTCGATCCGACGTACACCGGTCGCGGAGAGCGCGTCGAGGAGCCGAACCTTGGCGTCGACCGGCACCGGGTCCTCGTTCTGCAGGCCGTCGCGCGGCCCGACCTCGCGGATCGACACGAAGCTCATGTCAGCCCTTCTTCGGTTCTCGCATCCTGCCCACGATGCCGGTGTCGTAATCGCCGGAGGCGAACTCGGCGTTGTCCAGCAGCTCGGCGAAGAACGGCAGGTTGACCTTGGGCCCGTCGACCTCGAACCCGGCCACCGCGGCGCGCAGCTTCTCCAGTGCCTCGGCCCGGTCGGCGCCGTGCACGATCAGCTTCGCCATCAGCGAGTCGTAGTGCGGGGTGACGATCGTGCCGGCCGCATACCCCGCGTCGACCCGCACCCCGTCGCCCGTCGGCTCGACCCAGGTCGTGATCGCGCCCGGGCCGGGCAGGAACCGCTTCGGATCCTCGGCGTTGATCCGCACCTCGATCGCGTGGCCGGTGACCGCCAGCGCGCCGGGGTCGAACGTCGGGTCGAGCCCGGAGGCGATCCGCAGCTGCTCCTCGACCAGGTCGACGCCGAACACCGCCTCGGTGACCGGGTGCTCGACCTGCAGGCGGGTGTTCATCTCCAGGAAGAAGAACTCGCCGGCGGCCGGGTCGAACAGGCACTCGACAGTGCCCGCGTTGCGGTATCCGACCGCCTCGCCGGCGCGCACGGCGGCGGCCAGCAGGTCGGCGCGCTGCGCCGGGGTCAGCGCGGGTGAGGGGGTCTCCTCGGCGAGCTTCTGGTTGCGCCGCTGCACCGAGCACTCGCGCTCGCCGAGCGCGATCACCCGGCCGTCGGCCAGACCCAGGATTTGTACCTCGATGTGCCGCACCCGCGGGAAGTAGCGCTCGATCAGCACGGAGCCGTCGCCGAACATGCGCTCCGCGAAGCCACGGACCTTGTCGTACTCGACGCGCAGGCCGTCGGCGTCGTTCGCGACCGCCATGCCCATGCCCCCGCCGCCGGCCGCGGCCTTGACCATCACCGGGAAGCCGATCCCGGTCGCGGCATCCAGCGCCTCGTCAACCGTCCGGGCCGGGTCGGTGGTGCCCGGCGCGACCGGCACTCCCGCGGCCGCCATCAGGTTACGAGCATTGATCTTGTCGCCCATTGCCGCGATCGCGTCCGGCCCCGGGCCGACCCAGATCAGCCCGTTCTCCTCCACCGCCGACGCGAACGCCGCGTTCTCCGACAAGAACCCGTACCCCGGGTGGATCGCCTCCGCGCCGGTCGCCTTCGCCACGGCCAGGATCGCCTCGGTGTTGCGGTAGGACTGGGCCGGGTTCGCCGGACCGATCAGCACGGCCTCGTCCGCCTCCGCGACGAACGGCAGCGCAGCGTCCGCCTCCGAGTGCACAGCGATGGTGCGAATCCGCAGGCGGCGCGCGGTGCGAATGACCCGGCGAGCGATCTCGCCGCGGTTGGCGACGAGCAGCGATCTCAGCATTCGGACACCCCTCCTGTGGATAACTCTGTGGGTACGAATGCGGCGAGGCTGTGGATAAACCGGGCCGGGTCACCCGAATCACCCGGCATCATCCCGGAGGATTACCCCTGCAGCGCCGAGAGTGTCGCGGCCCGCAGCAGCTCGGCCCGGCGCGTCCGGTCGACTTCGCCGCCCAGGAACGGGGTCGAGTTCATGAGACCGAACGCGGCGTGCGCCAGCACCCGGGCCTCGCCGTCGTTCAGCTCGCCGACCCGCAGCGACGTGAGCGTGCCAACCCACTCTTCCACGTAGAGCCGCTGGAGTCGGCGGATCTGCCGGCGTGGCTCCTCGGGCAGCCGGTCGAGCTCGTGCAGGTGCAGCGCGATGACCGCCGGGTTTGCCAGCGCGAACTCCACATGGAAGTCAACGAGCGCGGCGAGCGCCGTCGCCGGGTCGCCGCCGGACTCGACGATGCGGGCCTGGCCGCCGGCCAGGAGCTGCTCGCTCACCGGGATGAGCGCCGCGACGAGCATCGCCTCCTTGCCTGCGAAGTGGTGATACAGCGCCGGCCCGGTGACGCCGGCCGCCGCGCCGATATCGTCCATGGAGACACCGTGGTAGCCACGAGTGGCGAAGAGCCCGACGGCGATCTCGAGGATTTCCTCCCGTCGGGAGCGCCGCCGCGTCTGCTGGGCTGCCTGCTGACCAGCGGGCAGCCCAGCAGACGCGGCACCACGGGACTGAGCGGGCGGTCGGGCGACTTGCCGTTCCAGCGTCATGGGGAAAGCCTAACCTCGTGTCAAGCAGAACACTGAACGCTCGTTCAGTAAATCACGCCCCATCATTGTGACAGCGCCTGAATCGCACACCAATCGGACCCCGCCGCGAGCGGGCCGGACGCGACCGCCCGACCGCTCGGTCACGTCCGGCCGCTCGGTCACGTCCGGCCGCTCGGTGCGCGGCCGTGGGGGCGGGGCGTGGCCCCTACTGACTCAGGTATTCGCCGCGGATGCGTTCGGCCTCGTCGGAGCGGCCCTGGGCCTCCAACGACTCCGCCAGCATCCACGCCGAGTTCTGCTCGATCCGCGAGCCCCGCGGTGCCGCGCCCAGCACCGAGCGCAGCCGGGGCTCCGCGCCGGCCGGGTCGCCCAGGCGCATGAGGGCCTCGGCATACAGGAAGTCGGCGTCGAGGGCGTCGCCGAGCGAGCCGATCGAGCGCAGCACCTCCCCCGCCCCCGCGCAACGGCGTGCGGCGTCGTCGAGCCGGTCGGCGCCGATGAAGACCCGGGCCGCGTCGCAGTCGAGCATGGCCCGCTGCCAGACCAGCCATGGCTCGGCGGCGTCGACGGTGCCGTCGAGCGAGCGCGACAGGACGTCGGCCTCCTCCAGCGCGGCGAGCGAGCCGCCCATGTCGCCGGCCCAGCGCAGCGCCAGGGCGCGCATCCGCCGCACGTACATCTCGGCCTGCACGACCCCCGCGGCCCGGAACGCCTCCGCCGCCGCGGCGAAGCGCTCCGCGGCCTGCGCATCCCGGTCGGCGTCGTAGAGCAGCTGCGCCGCCTCCTGCAGCATCCGGCCCCGCGTCGGCAGGTTGTCATACCCGTCGAGGTTGGTCGCGAGGGCATCGAGCAGCCCGAGCGCGAGGTCGGTCTCGCCCAGTTCCTGGTAGATCCGCGACAACATGTACCGCGTCTGGTCGGCCTGCTCCTGCGCCCCGGCCCGGTCGAGCACGTCGAGGGCGCTCTCCGCCGCCTCAGCCGCGTCGAGCGGCTGCCCGGCGTGGTGGTAGGCGGTGGCCAGGTCGTATCGCAACAGCGCCGCCGGCAGGTCCTCCCCCTGTGCGACATGATCGGCGACCGCCTCGACGAGATCGTCAATCGCGTCGGCAGGGCGGTCGGCGGCCAGCCGCGCCCGGGCCCGCCCGACCAGCGCCGACAGCCGGAACGACCGATCGGCGGCGAGAGCCAGGGCGGCGTCGAACGACGCGACCGCCTCGTCGAAGCGCTCGAGGTTGCCCAGTGCGTGCGCGCGGATCAGCGAGGGGATGCCCGCCGAAGGCGGCGTGGTGCCGAGCGCCGCGTAGTGCTCCAGCGACTCGTCCGCGCTGGCCACGGCCCCTTCGTAGCGTTCGAGCACGAGCAGGCCGCGGGCACGGCGGGCGCTCAGCTCGGCGCGCAGCGACGGCCGCTCGGGCCGCTCGGCGATCGCCGCGTCGACGGCCGCGAGCGCCTCCTCCACGCGCTCGAGCCGAAGCAGCGCCGACTCCGCCCGCAGCCGCGCCTCCGCCCGCAGGTCGGCGTCGGCGCCTTCGTGCGCGACGATCCGCTCGATCAGCGTGACGAGGTCGGCGAGCATCGCCTCGTCCGCCTGGCGGGACAGCACCGCCCGGGACTGCGCGGCCAGCGCCTTCAGCTCCTCGCCGAGGGCCCGGTGGGCGGCGGCGACCTCGAGGAACAGCGCCTCGGCGGCCGGTCCCCCGTCGTCACGGATCGCGATGAGCCGGGCGCGCCCGTCGAGCCGACGCACGGCCAGCTCGGGCGGCGGCTGCGGGAGCAGCTCGTCGAAGCGCTCGAACGCGGCGGTCGCGGCGTCCACGCGGTGCTCGTCGTAGAGCTGCCAGGCCCGGTCGAGCAGCGCCGCCGGGTCGGTGGGCAGCTCTGGCTCCGCCGGGGCGGCGACGGCGGCCGGGGCCTCGGCGCGGCGGCGGGCGACGGCGCTCAGCGGGAGGTGCTCGACGAGCGGCCGCGCGCCGATGGTCGCCTCGATGCGGCCGGAGAGCGAGGAAGTGCCGTTGCGCTCGTCGAACTTCGCCGCCCAGTCGCGGGCACGTGCCGCGAGCCGGCCGCCCAGCTCGCCGGCCGTGGTGTCGCCGAGGGGCAGGCCCGGGTCGAGCCGGCCCAGCAGCAGCGCGGCGGAGGCCGAGAACCACATGTCGGCATGCGGGCTGGGCGACCGCTCGAGCCACGGCAGGTGCCGCTGGACGAGTTCGAGACCGCGAGTCTCGTTGCCGGTCCGCGCGCAGAACGCGATGTGCTCGCCGATGCTCTGCATGTCCGCGATGGTGCCGCGCAGCCGCCGGTACGCCTGCCGGTGCGCGTCCGCGGCCTCGCTCAGCCGCCCGGTGCGCGCATACGGCACCATCAGCGAGGTCAGGATCGACTGCGGCTGTTCGACGCAGGTCAG
This sequence comes from Dactylosporangium sp. NPDC051484, assembly GCF_040689395.1. Classification (NCBI taxonomy): domain Bacteria; kingdom Bacillati; phylum Actinomycetota; class Actinomycetes; order Micromonosporales; family Micromonosporaceae; genus Dactylosporangium; species Dactylosporangium sp. NPDC051484. The sequence goes on from NZ_JBFAZX010000022.1 coordinate 49,052, forward strand.
CCGCCCGGCGAGGATGGGCTGGGCCATCTCGACCGCCTCCTCGTCGCGGCCGAGGCTGACCAGGTGGTCGACCTTCTGCCCCGGATCGCAGCCGGCGCAGTCGGAGTTCTGGTCGCGGGGCGCGGCGTTCCACTTGGCATACCAGTCCTCCGCCGCCGGGTCACCCAGGTGCGCGGCGACCTGGTAGCGGTATGCGTAGACCGCGTGCAGGCTGTGCCCGCCGGCCCGGAAGCGTCGCTCCATGTCGTCGAGGACGTCGTGGGTGCGCGCCAGCGGCACGGCCGGGAACTTCAGCAGCCCGTTGACCATGTATTTGAAGTGCCACAGCAGCGTGTGCTCGTCTTCGCGGTCGAAGCGCTCGGGGTGCGCGTCATACTCGGCCCGGCACCACGAGAAAGTGACGAACGACTTGGCCGGCTCGCCGCCGTGCACATAGGCGGTCGTCGCGAACAGCCGCGAGGCGAGGCGCAGCTCGTCGTGCCCGCCAGCGTCGGCGTGCTGCATGACCTGCTCGACGAGCGCGATCTGGGCGCCGCCGTAGGGCATGTGGTAGGCCTCGCGGAGCAGCGACCACAGCTCTTCTTCACTCTTCATGTCCGACCGCCTTGTTGAGCAGGCCCAGGAACGAGCCGTTGAGCAGCGCGGCGTCGGCCGGCCGCAGCGGATGGTGGCCGAGCAGCAGGGCCTGGCCGTAGAGCCCCTCGACCGCCAGGCGGACCAGGTCGGCGTCGGCGATCTCGCTGACCCGCCGCACGAGCGGGTTGCGATAGTTGAGCACGAGCTGGGAGCGGTCCTGCTCGTCGGTGCGGGCCAGCGCGTCGAGGACGTCGGCCCACACGTCGTCGACCCGCTCGCGGGTGGCCCGCAGCTCGGCGGCGAACGAGGCGGCGCGGCTGGTGAGATACATCGCCGGGACCGCGGCCGGGTCGTAGGAGCGCAGCACGACCTCGCAGCCGAGCCGGTCCAGCGCCCGCTGCGCCAACTGCAGGAACGGCCGCTTGGCCAGCTCCACCTCGGGCTCGAGGGCGTCGAAGGCGGTGCTGAGGTCGCCCGGCTCGACCCGCTCGATGAGCGCGCCCGGCTCGACCTGCGGCAGCCGCTCGATGATCTCGGTGTCGTAGATGTATCCGGCGTTGACCAGCGGCATCCCCTGTGCCGCGGCGACGGCGCCGATTTGGCGGAACTCGTCGAGCTGGGCCGAATAGCGCACCAGGCCGTGCTGCGCGCGGAAGTCGGCCAGCGTCATCCGGCCGGTGTTGGTCTCCATCGGCCACCAGCGCTCGACCAGCCGCAGCATCTCGTCGTCGTGCAACGCGAGCGCCTTGACGCCCAGGTGGTGCACGTCGAGGAACTCGCCGAGCCGGCGCGGATTGCGCCCGGCGAGGCTCATCAGCCAGCCCCGCAGCTGGTCGCCCAGCGCCTCGCGGGTGGACTCCAGCAACGAGTCCTCATAGAGCGCCTCGCGGCTGGCGGTCGGGCGCAGCTCGCCGGCGTCGATCACGCAGCGGGCGAAGAAGGCCCACGGCGGCAGCACCCCCTCGGCGCCCTCGGCGAGCAGCATCCGCTTGAGATACACCCGATGACCGGCCCGCGCCGCCGGGTTGGCGGGCGTCGGCAGCACGAACGCGACCCCGGTCAGCCCGGCCTCCGGCACCGACAGATCGATCACGTCGAAGGGGACGAACCCGAAGACCTCCCGGCAGTACTCCTGGAGGCGCTCCCGCCGCCCCGACCCGCCCGCCTGCCACGGTGGCCCCTCGCCGCTGACCGGCACGCCGGCGACCTCCACCCGGACCGGCAGCAGCGACCCGTAGAGCGAGGCGAGCTCGGCCACGGTCCGCCGCCGCAGCCAGTCCTCGGCGTCGCGGCGCGGCACGAGCGTGACCGTGGTGCCGACCTCGGCCCGCCGCAGGTCCTCGGTCTCGACGCTGTAGCGGCCGTCGGCGAACCCGCGCCACAGCACCGCCGGGGCGCCCTCCGCGCGGGTCAGCACCCGGATCTCGTCGGCGACCAGGAAGCAGGAGAGCAGCCCGATGCCGAACTGACCGAGGAAGTCGTGCCGGGCGAAGCCGAGGTCGTCGCGCTTGGAGCTGCGCCCGATGGTGGCCAGGAACTGGTGCACCTGCTCCTCGGTGAGCCCGATGCCGGTGTCGAGGACTCGTAGGGTGCCGTCGCCGGTGACGTCCGGCGGCTCGATACGGATCACGGGGAGCGGCCCGGGACCGCCCGAGTCCGGGCCGGCCGGGCCCGCCGACCGGCGCGCGGTGATCGCATCGACGGCATTCTGTAGCAGCTCCCGGACATACACCCGGGGGCTCGCGTAGAGATGGTGGCTGAGCAGGTCGACGACGCCGCGCAGATCCACTTGGAACGTCCGATCCACGCGGGCACGCTACCGCGTGGGTCTGACATTTCCCGCCCCCGCGCCCCGGAGCAGGGCGTTTCGGCCGGGAGATCGACCAGGCCGTCCCGGCAGGGCATGGCCTCGACGCGCGCGATCGACGGCGGCGGCGATCGGCGCGGCCAACGTCGCAGCGGCGGAATTCCCCGTGAATGGATCGACGCCCGCGAACCGCTACCCGAATGGTTCCAGAGTCCCTGATCACAGTACGTGACCATTGGCCGATCGCGCAGGCGAATATCCCATATTGACGAACACCTCGGCAAAAGAGCGGGTGATATCCTGTATGAGCTGCTGGTGTACATGGTCCAACCCGCCCCTCATCCGGCCGTATGAAGGTTTTTCGGCGCCGTCGGGGGTAACAATGTGTCCATGTCACACCCAGCCGCGACCTATCGACTCGGTATCGTGTCGACCTATCTGCCCCGCCAATGCGGTCTTGCGACGTACACCGCGGACCTGCGCGAGGCACTGGGAGTCGCCACCGACGATCTGGAAACAGTCGTCGTGGCCATCGACCGTGACGGGCTCACCTACGGCGACGAGGTCGTCGCCACCATCAACCAGGACCGCATCGAGGACTACTCCGCGGCGGCCCGCGTCCTGCGCGAGGCCGGCGTCCAGGTCGTGCTGATCCAGCACGAGTACGGAATCTTCGGCGGGCCGGCCGGCTCGCACCTGCTGGAGCTGACCCGGGCGCTCAACGCCTGCGGGATCCCGTATCTGCTGACGCTGCACACCGTGCTGCCCAAGCCCTCGCCGGAGCAGGCCGCCACGCTGCGTGCCCTGTGCGCTCGCGCGGCCCGGGTGACGGTGTTCACCGAAACGGCCCGCCGGGTCGCCATCCGCACCGGGGTCGCCGCCGGGCACCAGCTCGTCGTCGTGCCGCACGGGGCGCCCGAGGGGATGCGCCGCCCGCCGGAGACCTCGACGCTGCGGCCCGAGCTGCGCGACCTGCTCGACACGGTGTGGGGCAAGCCGACGCTGACCACGTTCGGGCTGCTGGGCAAGGGCAAGGGCATCGACATCGCGATCGACGCGCTGGCCGAGGTGGTCAAGAAGCACCCGGACGTGCAGTACATCGTGGCCGGCACCACTCACCCCGAGATCAAGCGGCAGGAGGGCGAGGCCTACCGGGAGGGCCTGCACAAGCAGGTCCAGCAGCTGGGCCTGGCCGGCAACGTCCACTTCGTCGACGCTTTCCTGGGCCTCGACGAGCTGTCGGCGATCCTGCACGCGAGCACCCTCTTCGTCACGCCGTACCGCCAGCCGGAGCAGATCTGCTCGGGCGCGCTCACCTTCGCCCTCGGTGCCGGGCTGCCGGCCGTGTCGACCGCGTACAGCTACGCCGAGGACATGCTCGCCGGCGGCGCCGGCCGGGTGGTGCCGATCGGCGACGGCGGCGCGCTCGCCGCGGAGATCATCGACCTGCTCGACGACCCACGCGCGCTGGCCGCGGCCAAGGCTGTCGCGGAGGCGTGCGCGTCCTGGCTGCCCTGGCCCGCCGTCGCGGCCCGCGAGGCGGACCTGTTCATCGACGTCGTACGCCAGACCGAGGCCGCCTCGTCCCGCCCCGGCCACGCGACGGCCGCCGCGCCGGTGCTCAACCTCGACCACCTCGACCGGCTCACCGACGAGATCGGCATCATCCAGTTCTCCCGCGGCCCCAACCCGGACTCCTCCTCGGGGTACTGCGTCGACGACGTCGCCCGGCTCGCGATCGTGGCAGCGGACCTGATCGCGGTCGGCACCGACGCGCGGCAGACGGCGCTGGCCGCCCGGTGGCTGCGGCAGTCGATGCGGTTCCTCACCGCCGCCTACGACCCGTCCGGCGCGATGCACAACGTGCTCAGCTACGGCGGCACCTGGCAGGACTGGCCGCACATGGGCGACCACGTCGGGCGGACGGTCTGGGCGCTGGGCGTGCTGGTGGGCACTCCCGCGGTACCGGATGACATCAGAAGGCCGGCGTCGGCGCTGCTGGACGAGCTGGGCCCGCGCACCGAGGCACTGCCCGGGCTCGGCCTGCGGCCGGCCGCGTACGCACTGATCGGCCTCGCCCGCGCCGGCCGCGTCGAACAGGCGGCGCCGCTCCTGGCGCGGCTCGACGAGGCGCTCGCCGAGACGTCGGCGGTCGACCCGGCCTGGCGTTGGTTCGAGCCGCAGCTCACCTACGACAACGCACGCCTGCCGCAGGCCATGCTGCTCGGCGCGGCACTGCTGGAGGACGACGCCGCGGCCGACCGGGCCATCGCCGCGCTCGACTGGTACGTGCAGCACGTGGGCCTCGCCGACGGCACCCTGCGCTGCGTCGGCAACCACTGGCACCGCCGCGGCGAGCCGTCGGCGCTGTGGCTGGCCGACGACGGCGACGAGCAGCCGATCGACGCCGCGGCGATCACCGAGGCGCTCGTCGACGCGTGGCAGCACACGGCCGACCCGCACCTGGCACGGCTGGCGGGCTGGGGCTTCACGTGGTTTCTGGGGCGCAACCGCGTCGGGGCCCGGCTCTACGTGGACGCCACCGGCGCCTGCCATGACGGTCTGTCTGCTACTGAGCCGAATGGGAACCAGGGCGCCGAATCCACGCTAGCCTATTACCAAGCGCTCCTCAGCCTCCTCAGGGCCGGTTTGGCCGCGTTGCCGCACCCCGTGGCGGCCACGACGCCGGTTCCGACCTCCCTGCCGGTCGCCACACTGTCCAAACCCACCAACAAGGGACGCGTGGTAGGCCGGGCGTCGGCGGCGGGGTTCAGCGCGACCGCCAAACCGCCCCGTCTGCGCACCACGGAGGACCATTCCGATGCACTTTGACGCGGAGCTGTTCCACCGGGAAGCCGCCAATCCCCTTCTCGGCGCCGGGGACTGGCCCTATCCGATCAACAGCGTGTTCAACCCCGGCGCCTGCCTGCACAACGGCGACACCGTCCTGCTCTGCCGGATCGAGGATCGCCGGGGCATCTCGCACCTCACCGTCGCCCGCAGCAAGGACGGGCGAACCAACTGGGTCGTCGAGGGCAAGCCGCTCATCGCCGACGACCCGACCGACGCGCGCAGCTGCTGGGGCGTGGAGGACCCTCGGGTCACCTACGTCGAGGAGCTGGGCAGCTACGTGATCGCGTACACGGCGTACGGGCCTGGGGGCCCGTGCGTCGCGCTCGCGAGGACCGAGGACTTCCTGACCGTGGAGCCCCTGGGCGTCGTGATGCCGCCCGAGGACAAGAACGCATCGCTGCTGCCGCGCAGGATCGATGGCAGCTACGTGCTCTTCCACCGGCCGGTGTCCGTGTTGTCCGCCCGCGCCGACGTGTGGCTGTCCAAGTCGACCGACCTGCGCTCCTGGACCACTCCCGAGCCGGTCATGCAGTCACGCTCCGGCCCCTGGTGGGACGCCACCCGCATCGGGATGGGCCCGCCCCCGATCGAGACCCCGCACGGCTGGCTCGCCGTCTACCACGGCGTCAAGACGATGGTCGCGACGTCCATCTACCGCGTCGGGCTGGTCATGCTGGACCTCGACGACCCGACCAAGGTCATCCGGCGTACCCCCAGCTGGGTGCTCGGCCCCGAGGCCGACTACGAGCGGATTGGCGACGTGCCAAACGTGATCTTCCCGACCGGCCTCGTCCACGACGAGGCCCGCGACGAGCTGCGCCTCTACTACGGCGCCGCCGACCTCACCGTGGCCATGGCGAGCGCCCGATACTCGGAGGTCGTCGACTACCTGGTCTCGCTGCCTCCCGAAGACGAATGAGCCCGCCGGGGCCACGCGTCCAGCGCGGCCCCGCTGCTGTTCACCCGGCTGCGCGCCCGGCCCTCACTTCGGCTCGGAGCCCTTGACCACGGGCACGCGGACCAGGTTGCCCCATTCCGTCCACGAGCCGTCGTAGTTGCGCACCTGGTCGTAGCCCAGCAGGTGGGTCAGCACGAACCAGGTGTGGGACGAGCGCTCGCCGATGCGGCAGTACGCCACGATGTCGTCGTCCTGACGCAGGCCGAGCTCGTCGGCGTAGATCCGGCGCAGCTGGTCGACCGGCTTGAACGTGCCGTCGTCGCGGGCGGCCTGCTTCCACGGCTTGCTCACCGCGCCCGGGATGTGCCCGCCGCGCAGCGCACCCTCCTGGGGGTAGTCCGGCATGTGGAGCAGTTCGCCCGAGTACTCACCCGGCGACCGCACATCCACCAGCGGACGGCCGGCCTTGATGTGCTGCATGACGTCCTCGCGGAACGCCCGGATCCGCTCGTCGTCGCGCGGTACGACCGGATATATCGTGGCCTCGCGAGCCGGGACCTCCCTCGTGATCGGACGCCCCTCCGCGATCCACTTGGCCCGGCCGCCGTCGAGGATGCGCAGGTCGCGGTGGCCGAACAGGGAGAACACCCACAGTGCGTAGGTGGCCCACCAATTGAAGTTGTCGCCGTAGAACACGATCGTGTCGTCGGCGCCGATGCCCTTGGCACCGCAGAGGGCGGCAAACCCCTCGGGGTCAACGTAGTCGCGGGTGACCTGGTCGTTGAGCTCGGTGTGCCAGTCGACCTTGACCGCCCCGGGGATGTGTCCGGTGCCGTAGAGCAGCACGTCCTCGTCCGACTCGACGACGACCAGCCCCGGGTCGTCGAGATGCTCGGCGAGCCACGCGGTGGTGACCAGCCGGCCCGGGTTCGCATACGCGCCCAGCTCGGGCGCTGGATCGGAAGCAACAGGCATGACTTCGACCCTAGCGCTCCACCGGGCGGCTTCAGCCCTTCTTGCGCCCAGCCGGCCACCGTCCTTCTCGGGCGATTCACCCTTCACCCTTCGCGCTTCGCGCCGAGCCGAGCCGCCCTCGGCCGCCGGTGCGCGTTGTCGAGGTCGTGTTGTCGTGCTGGGCTCGGTTCAGCCCTCGTTGAGCGGAGCCAGCTCGGGCCGTTTCGCGGTCACCATGTCGCCCGACGAGCGGCCGGTCAGCCGCCGCTTCACCCACGGTGCCAGGTGCTGAGTGGCCCACCTCGCGTCGGCCGCCTTGCGCGACATCCAGGACAGTTCCTCGGGCGGCGGCGGCGCGGCCAGCCAATCCGGGTCACACGTCACCCCCAGCTTCGTCAGCACGTGCGCCGCCACCCGCCGGTGCCCGGCGGGCGACAGGTGCAGCCGGTCGATGCCCCACAACCGCGGGTTGGCGAACTCGGAGTCGTCCCACAGGCTCACCACGTGCGCGCCGTGATTCACCCCGACCGACTCGATCGCCGTGTTGAACAGGTCGACCCGCGGCCGGAGCATCTTGCCGCCCGGCATCCGGCCCGTAAGATCCGCCCAGCGGAAGAGCACCACGTCGGCGCCGGTCGCGCGCAGCTTCTCGATCGTCTTGTCGAACCGCGCGACGAGCTTCTCCGGCTCGAACGACCGCCGCAGCGCGTCATTGCCCCCACCGGCGAACGAGATCAGGTCCGGCTTCATGGCGACCGCGAGCGGCACCTGCTCAGCGGCGATGTTGTCGAACAGCCGCCCGCGCACGGCGAGATTGGCGTAGCGAAACTCGGCGACGTTTTCGGCCAGCACCCCGGCGACGAGGTCGGCCCAGCCGCGATACCCCAGCCCGTCCGGCCGCAGGTCGTCAAGCCCCTCCGTAAAACTGTCGCCGACCGCCACGAAACTCGCCCATTGCGCCACGTCTATTCCTCCCCGTCCGTTCGTCCCGGTCGTCCCCCGTTTCGCATCCTGTCAGTGCCATTGGAAGGACGAAAGCCAGTTTGGCCGAGACCACACTGGCCGGCAGTTCTTGGCGACCGCACCGTCTCACTCGCAACGGTGGCCGGCCCGCCGTGCGACAGCGTTACCCGAGGGTGGTCCAACTCAAAGTGATTATGAGGCTGCGGAGTGTACTTATCGCACGTGAGCACGCGTGACGATTGGCCGAACGCGTGACCCACGAATCGCTTGTCTAGGGAATATTGGGTAATCGTGAGAGGACGGCATCGGGCGACGGACTTGAGGAGCAACGGGTTCATCGCCCTCGCGGCCGGCATGATCCAAGTCGGAGCAGCAGTCCGGCCTGGTCGCACGCTTCCCCCGCGACTCCGACCCGAAGACTCTCGCCACGGCGGTGACGCTCGCGCCACTGTCGGAGCGGGCGCTGCACACCTACAACGCGGCAAGCCCGGCGGTGCCGCTGATCGCCGTGTACCCCGACCCGGCCCCCGTCGCGCTGGACTTCCCGTACACCGCGATGCCCCGCCTGTCGCCCAACCGGTCCGCCGCGGCCGAGCAGTTCCGCATGGTGCTCGCCGGCACCTCGTTCCGCAACCTGCTGGCCCAGCACCAGTTGCGCGCCAACGACGGCTCGGTCGGCACGGGCATGACGCTCAGCCCGAGCGCGCCGGTCGGCGGGCAGGTCACCCCGGTGCCCGAGGCCGCGGTGATCTCGAAGGCCCTGTAGATGTGGGTCGAGATCACGCAGCCGTAGCGCATGCTCGCCGTCATCGACATCTCGGCGACCATGAAGTCGCCGGCGTCCAGCGCCGGCGGGCTGACCAAGGAGCAGGTCGCCGTCCAGGCCGCACACGGCGGCCGCGACAACGACCCGAGCGGGCTGTCGCTGGACGCGCTGATATCTTCGCTGCAGCAGGCGGAGCGCGCGGACCAGCCCGTACAGATCATCATCATCGGCGTCGGCACCGAGGTGGACGAGGCAAAGATGCGGAGGATCGTCGATGCCACGGGCGGCGCGGTCTTCGTCGCGTCCGACCCCTCGACGATAGGTGCGATCTTCATGAAGGCGCTCGCGCTGGACGACGGGCGCTGACGTTGCGCCTCGAGCTCTCCCCCGCGCTGACCACACCCTCGCTGCTCGCCCCGCCGGTGCGCGACGCCCTGCCGCGCCTGCCCGACGCGGAGGCCGTGCGGGTCGCGCCGATCGACCCCGAACTCGCCGACACCGCGGCGTTCTGCGCGGCGTACGACGTGAATCTCGAACAGTCCGCGAACTGCGTGATCGTCCTGGGCAAGCCCGCCGGCATCTACGCCGCGTGCGTGATCCTCGCGACCACGCGCGCCGACGTGAACGGCGCGGTGCGCCGACTGCTGGGGGTGCGCAAGGCGAGCTTCGCGCCGATGGAGGAAGCCGTCGGCATTTCGGGGATGCAGTACGGTGGAATCACGCCCATAGGCCTGCCCGAGGACTGGCCGGTGTTCGTCGACGCACGGGTGCCCGCCGTCGCAGACGCGGTCATCGGCAGCGGGCTGCGGGCCAGCAAGATCGTCCTGCCCGGCGCGCTGCTCGCGTCACTGCCGGGCGCCACCGTCGTGGACGGCCTGGCGCAGTGACACCTGGTTCTTGAGCCGCTGCAGGACCGCCGTCCCGCCGCGCACCCGCAACGGGCTGATCGCGTTGGCCAGCCCCATGCGCTGGTAGAGGTCGTTGGGCACGGCAAGCACCTCGTCGACGCTCGCGCCCTCGAGCCCCTCGGCCAGGATCCCCGCGAACGCGCGGGTGGTCGGGGCCTCGGGCGGGCAGTCGAAGTACAGCTCCACGACCCCCTTCGGGGTGACATCCGCCTTCAGGAAGAATGGCGTCTGGCACTCCGGCACCTGCTCCATGCCGGCGTGACCCTCGAGCTCGGGCGGCAGCGGGCGGACCGCGTCCGAATACTCCAGCAGCATCTCGAGGACCACGTCTCGCGGCGCGGACGCGAACTCGTCGACGATCGCGGCCAGCTTGTCGGGCATCTCCACACTGTTAACGTACCGCTGTTCCGTTGCTCGCCGAGGATGCCGCAGCCGCTCCTTCAGTGGTGCCAGGTGGCCACGCTGGTCGCGGCGGATGCACGCGCGCCTCGACGCCGACTGAGGCCGGCACCGAGGGCGCGCTTGCCGCTGATCTACTTGTTCGGCTCGGCCCTACTGATCCCGCCCAGCACCGAGTCCGGGTCGATCTCCTCGGCCAGATCGCCGATCGACACGATGCCGACCAAGCCGTTGTCGTCATTGCAGACCAGAACCCGGCGTACGGCCTGGTCCCGCATGAGCAGCGCGACCGACTGGATCGAGTCTTCGGGCCGGACCATCACGAGGTCCTTGCTCAGGATCTCACCGATCGTCGTGGCCGCGGGATCGCAGCGCTCCGCCACCGCCCGTACGACGATGTCACGATCGGTGACCAGCCCGGTGAGCTCCGGCCCGTCCGCCACCACCACGTCGCCGATATCCTGCTCGCGCATGGTCCGCGCGGCCTCGGCCAACGTGGTCTCGCTGGGCAGGTAGACCACGTCCGTGGTCATCACGTCCCGGACCGTCTGCATCGTCATGGCTTGACCTCCCGCCGTTGAAATGCAGACGTGGTACCCAGCGCGCCGTCCGCTTAACGATCACATGCCCGGCGCGAACGTCGCTCGTGACGGTGCCGGGGGTGCTGCGAGAGGCGATGCACTTTCTTCACGGCTAACTACGCTCGCCTCTCCGGCTGCTGAGTGCGTGTTTACGGCGAGCTACGGCCGGCGGGCCTCGATGGCGGCGATGAAGCGATCACTTCGGCGGACAACGAAGTGATACACGGCCCCCGAGGCCATCGTTACGGCGAGTCCGTTCGGGATAATCTTTAGGTTGTTGTATTTACGCATGGACACGATCTGGCCGATGGGCAAGTCGAGCGGATCGGTCTGAATGTTCAACGCATGCGCACGGAAGCACAGATGGTTGCGGGTCAGGACCAGACGACCACCGACGGCCTCTGCACCGCGCCACAAGTTGGCGCGGGCACGGACCAAGACGTCACCGTCATCTTTCACGTGACCATCCTCCGGTCTGACACACCCGGAAGCCAACGCTGCGTCAGGTCACGTCGGTACCGTTCTGCACCACTACCTAGTCAGCGTCGGCCTGCCAGGAGTGGTCGATGGCTGGTCCTCAAACGACTCAGTCGGTGAGGTCGAGCCGGAATCGCCCCTTCACGAGCAGCAGGGGCTTCGCTGATCATCCGCGGTCCGGCCGACCCGCACGCCTTGGTGTTCACCACGCGCACGGACAGCGTGCCGCGACGGTCGGACTTCCGGCGGCAGGTGTAGCCCCGCGCGCTCGTACGCGCCGGGCTGCGCGGCGAGGTGACCGACGTCGGGCTACACGACTTCCCGGACACTGACAATCCGCTGCCGACGTCGCGGGAAACGGCTGATACCAGACTCCGAAGAGCACGGCAGACCAGCGCGTCACGCGCGGACTGGTCTGATCAAATACACTGGGTGGAAGCGAGGGGACTCGAACCCCTAACGCGCCCGCCGATCTAGAGATCACTCGAAGCGGACAGATCAGGCCACTGAGCTGGGCGGATGTTGTCAACACTTGAGGGCGTTTGACATCACTCGCCAACCTCAGGCTTACCGGATCCTTACCGGACATCCCTGCTTCGACAGGCTCCGGCTGCACCAAACGTGGTCCTGTCGGCTGACCGGAGTCAGCCGGAGAAGTGAGAGTATGGAGTCATGAGCGATTCGTCGGGCAACCCGGGCGCGAGGAGTGCCTCGGCCAAGACCCAGGCCGAGGCGATGGCTCGTGCGCAGGAGTTGCTACGTCGCACGACGAAAGCACGTCGCCTGACCGTCTCCACGACGGCAGCAAGCTCGGGCCTGTTCATTGTGAAGACCAGTGATCGGGCAAAGCCGGTCAAGGCTCAGAAATCACGCAAATCGGCCAAAAGTTCCGCACCTGAGCCGAAGCCCGAGCAGGTCCAGCCGACCGTGCCAGCGCCAGCGCTCGACAGCGATCACGCCACCTCAGACCTTGCGCACCGTGAAGCGCTTATCAACCGCTTGGCAGCGGCTCGGCGGGCTAGACGCGATGATCCAGAAGCGGCCGAAGCTCTGCTTCGTCGTGCGGCGGGACGGAATCGCGCGGCTCTAGACCGGCTTTCTCGCTGAGTAGCTCGTGACGTCCGACGTCCAGTACCTCACTTGGGACGACTACGTCCGCGCCGCCGCTCATGCGACCCAGTTCGACGCGGACACGGTGCGTAAGGTGGCCAACCGCTCGCTGGTTGAATCGGCGATAAACGCGCCCGCCGCTGGATGGGGTGAATTCGAGCAGTACCCGTTTTTCCCCGTGAAGGCAGCGGTGCTCCTGGAGCGTCTCGCGAAGAACCATCCGCTTCCGGACGGGAACAAACGAGCTGCGCTTCTCGCAACGATCTTCTTCGCGAACCTGAACGGCTACGACTGGGAGCCGCCATTCGGCGATGACCCGGACGGCGAAGAGACAGACGAGATCGTTCGGGCCGTAGCTGGCGCGGGGATCCCCTTGCCTGCGCTGGCTGCATGGGTCGAAGCTCGACTCGTAGCGGTGCCACCTCCGTTGGACACGGAGGGTCCGACAACGCTGGTTTCCTACCCGGCGGAGTGGATCGGCGAGTTGCCATACGAAAAGCACACGGTGCAAGTCGGCGACCTACAGATCCACGACGTTCATGGTTACAACCCAGCCGGGGTCTACGTCCGGCGGATCAGCGGCAAGACGGACGGCGTGTCGGTCGCCGAGATCATCATTTCCGTCGTTGGGGACGGCTATGCGCAGGAAGAACTCGACGCCGAGAACGCTGAGGCGGAGCGGCATCCCTTGGGCCCAAAAGAGTTCTGGCGAGGTCGCATGGTCGGGAAATACACGTACGGCGCCGATGGTCATTTGATGACTGAAGAGGACTTCGAGGCGGAGTGGGCGGAGGATGAAGAACCTGCCTCGCCGTCGTAGGGCCCAAACATCTTAGGTTCACAGGCGCGAGCGTTCTGTTCTACTCAGCCCCTCCGTATACCCGTCGTCCACCCTCCGGGGAATGGGTCGGCGCCGGGGGCTGCCCTCGTGAGTACGGACCGCGACGTCCGCGACCACGCTTGGCGGCCCCCGGCGCCGGCCCATCGGCTTGCCTGGACGGCGGGTGTGCGGAGGGGCGCCCCCACCGGAACCCAGAGGCCCCCGGCTGGAGGCCCCGCCGGAGGCAAGAGCGCAACTGAATGCGGAGCTGGCAGGGAGCGCAGCGACCGGTGTCCGCGGGAGCAGCGGTATGTAGCTCGGCGGACCGGGGTCTCAAAGCTATGGAACCATCAGCGGCCAAAGGCTGTCCGGTCTCTTCTAAAGGCCAGCTCGCGTGGCCTGCGCGCGGGTTCCGAGCCGTGCGGGGTTACGGCGCCGGCGCGGAGCGCTGGCGCCGATCGCACGCCGAGCTCGGCGACCGCGTGCGGGCTGCGCCGAAGGCGCCTTGATCTAGTACAGCCCGATTCGGCAACACCTGACCTAGTAACCGACATCGTCACCGAGAAAAACCGGCGGCACACGGTTAGGAACACACGAGTGTCGAAGCGGTAAGTGGCTCGTTACCTGCACACGTGTCGTTGCGTTGGGGATCAAGACACACATTTGCCGAGCTGTCGCACATGACGGCGTCGTCTCAACGCAGCACCGCACACAAGTCGAGCAGGTCGGAATGCCCGTAAATGTGTTCACGGCTGAGCCGCACGAGAACGGGTCTCACTTGAAGGACGAAGGGCTAATCATTGACCTTTGACGCCGCGCCGCCGCGCAGGTCACCGCGCTGTCCATTTCTATGAGCGCGGTTCGAATGCATCAGCGATGATGGGCAGATAGCGTCGGACCTGGTCTCGATCGCTCTCTTTCTCAGCCTCGGATAGCCGCGAGTACGGGGTGTCCATCTGCAGCTCCCACCGATTTACAAGTTCAGCTGGAATCCTGAGAGAACCGTCGTTGGCGCGCTCGCATTTTGAGTGAAGGTAGCGCTGCCAATGTGACCATCGCTCGTGCTCAACCTCCGCAAGCGTCTCCACCAGCCCTTGTAGGACGTCTCGTAAGCGCTCTGAGGCTTCCGACATCTCTAGATCAGTTCTTTCTTTACGAGATTCCAGTAATGCTGCCCGAGCACTGTAAGTTCACACGACTTGCTCTGCATCGCGGCATGCCACATATGAGGCGCACCCACAGGCCGGACGAGGTTGACTTTTACGTACTTCTGCAACACACCGAACGTCGCCGTGTTAACAGGGTCCGGTGGAGGAATAGACGAGTCCTGCCGCTGTTCCTCGAATCGTTCGGGCTCGAAGGACGGGTCTAGCGGGAAGTCGTAATCTGGAGTTGGGAAGTGCTTAGTAAGGGCTTGCAAGTGACTGAGATCAATCGGCGGCTCCGCCTTTCGCAGTGAGACAAACGTCTTTACGTTGGTCTTAAACACTGGCCGCTGAGCCCACGGACCGAGTGACTGATCTATATGGGCGTAGACACTCCCCGGTGTAATATCTCCGATAAGATTCGCGGCAGATCCATTGAGTGCGTCAACAAACAAGCTCGTGTATACACCTGCACCTCCGCCTGGTATCTCGTGGGAGTATTGGTCAGCAGTCGAAGCCGTCAGAAGTGTAACCCCGTTGGAAATCTCGGCTAGCCCGTTCGTCATCGCGTTGTTTCCGACCACGCCACTGTGACAGCTATCCAGAATGATTACCTTGTTCCTCGCCTCCGATGAGTTGGCGAGCGTCATGACCTCGGCCAAGGCGAGTCCCTCATCGCCCGCCTCGGAGTCACTGGCGCACAAAAAGCCGCCGGTGTCTTCGATATATCCGTGTCCCGCGAAGTAGAACAATGCGATTTCGGAATCGTCTGCAAACAGCCGCCTAACGGCTTCCTTGAGATCCCTCTTCTGGACTTGCTGCGTGGCGCCCGTTCCGGTCAGGAGGTGAGCGTTGGGGAAATTCAAGGTTCCGTCAGCATTCCGCTCCAGAACCGCCTTGACCGAGTGGGCGTCGTTCACGCAACCGGTAAGGTTTCCGATGTGCGGATAGTAATCGATGCCGACAATGAGTGCTTTGCGCATGATATTCTACAGGGAGCCAATGAAGTTATTGATGTTAGCGTCACTCCAGGAGAGCGTTGAAACGCCAGAGATCGTTGTGCGGTCGTTCTGATACGCCCAGATGCCTTGGATCCGCTTGCCTTCTTCCTTAGCGCACTGGATTTCCCATTTTTGTCCGCTTGATGTCAGAGAGTTCTTGCTCACCAGAACGATGACGCCGTGCGATCTCCGGATGCGAGTGCGAACTCGCTCCTTCCATTCACTGTCGTAAGGCTCCTTGACTGACATGTCAATGAACTCGAACGGGGCTCTCGGATGAAGCGACTGCCCTTTGAGGAAATCCCGCTGGCGCTCGTCCTCGATGGCGAAAGCCACGAAGACCACCTTCTTGTCTGACACTGCATCTCCCTGAACTAGACAGTCTGTGCGCGAAAAAACTTGCCCCATGAAACACCGATGAGGGAGAATAGCTTATCAACCACTTGCCGGGAGCTGTTCGCCCGCACACCTAGGACCTAACGGCCCTCCGAGCACGAAGCGGTGCCGGGGAGTCCGCCTAAGATTGCTTTGAGCCGGTCAGACTGGGCGTACACACGGGCGGTACCTCCGGCGGCGTAGGTGGGTCTGTTGACACGTACGTGTCACGGCCACAACGGATCGCGCGTGGGCGGCGCCGCTCTGATGCAAGCCCATCACAGCGGCAAGTCACACTGAGAGCCTGAGTTGCTTCATCGATCGACATCGACGTATTGATCCTCCGTTTCGCCGGAGGGTCGGGATTGTTGTTGTGTTCTCCTGGTCTGGGATTCGCTAGGTCTGGTGCGGGCGTTGGGGGCTCGCCTGCGGCGGAGACGCCAGCCGAAGCAGCAGAGCGCGAAGCGACCCCAGGCGCCGTGGTGTGCCGGGTGTCACAGCGCCTTGAAGACGGGCTACGAAAAGTCCTCACACGAGAGCCACCTCGGAACTGGGCCATCGCGGGCCTCTAGCAGGGATATCCGTCACACCGCAGGCCACGTCCTCGTCACGCGGCAACGATGATGGATGCCCGCTACAGTACTCGTAGACCAAGGTGAACCATGCCGGTGGCCAGCGGGCATATTGAGGGATTCGAGCAAATTGAGGAGAGGCCGTGGCGGAGCAGCCGGGCGAGGTTCAGCCGAACACGCCGCCAGGAGACAGCCAGCCGGACAAACCAGGCAAGCCTCCGGCAGACACGAGCTGGCTCGTGACGACGGAGGTTCGCCACGTCCAGGAGCGGAGAGAGACGCGGGAGATGCGTCGTCGCTAGACGTGAACCAGGGCTTGGTCTACGCCACATTCATCGAGGTCGAGCTGAAAAGCGAACGTGAGCGGCGTACCTATCTTGACTCACGGGGCGCATCTCTGGTCACGACGTCCGGCAGTCTGGTGACTCTGCTGGCCGCCGTTGGTGCTTTCGTTATGCGCGGTGATGGTTATACTCTTCCCGCTTTGGCCAGATTTCCGCTGCTTCTTACGCTGTTTTCATTTGTTGCCGCGGCAGCCTTTGGGGTGACTGCGACATGGATGCATAAGCATCAGGTGGCAGACGTTCGCGATTTAAACAATATGCGTACGAGTCATTGGAAAGATGACCCGATCGACTCTCGTTCCGTCGTGACAGAGCTGAATGTCGGAACTATCGGAAGCCTGCGAAGGCGCAACAATCGAAAGGCATCCTGGCTGCTAGCCGGTCTGATCGCCCAGGTCATCGCGCTGTTTGGGCTGGCGTCTGTCATCGGCATCGCTGTATGGGCTTGGTCGCCGACTGCGGTCCCGGCTCCGTCTCAAATGCCGAGTCCAGTTGTTGTGCGCTCCTCAACGAGCACCAGTTCCCCAACACCACACACACCGTAGATCGCCGTCGCGCTGCCGGGACAGATGAACTCCCAGCTGGTCTCTATCTGCTCCCACCTAAACTCGGGCGGCCAACGCGATTTCCATCCACGCCGCAACGCGCCCCTCCTCCACCTGCGTGGCGGCCGCGAATCGTTGACCAACTTCCGCTGCCGTGAGGCTGCCTCGAACTTTCATTGCTAGCACGGCCAGATCGTAGGCCAGCTCACCAGCAATCCCGCGAGGGTCTATGAGCACCCAGCGACTTGCACCGGTGAGCAATAGGTTCCACGTCGATGCGTCACCGTGGCACAGCAGAGGCTTGAAGTCCTGCTCAAGCTCCGCCAGGACGTTGAGGGCTTGGCTGCGTTCGCTGTCGGACGCTGGTACCTGCCAGACCGGCATGTCCTTAAGGTTGTCGTCTTCTAGACGGCCCCGGATCCAGGGGATGAGCGACGGCATACCGGGTACTGGGACCGGCTGGTTGCGCAGGCTGGCCAGTGGCGCGGTAAGCGCTTCGAGGTCGGCCGATGATCGGTCGGTCAGTGCGAAGGGTGTGCCGGGTTCAATCTCTTCCATTACGGTCCAGGTGGCGACGTCGGTTACGAGCGTCTGGTGTATGGCTGGCGCAACGCCCAGTGCGGATAGCGCCTCGGAGACCTTCACTTGGATCGGGCCGTCAGGGTCGGGGCTTGACCGGATGACCAGTCCGCCATCGGGCGTGTCGACGCTAACGACGTAGCCGTACCGCGCATGAAGGGCGTCCCGTGGGCGACCGTTGTAGCCGGCGCACAGCTCGGCTAGGGTCTCGCCAGCGGTCGCCAGCCAACGGTCGGCGCGGTCGGGCCAGCGTTCCCGGACGCCTTTGACAACGTTCTCCGGGATTTCAGGCCAGTCGGTCATCGGTGCTCCATGACAAGGTGGGCAGTAGGTGGAGCAGCCGACTTAGCGCGCAAGGATCGGTATCGTGCGCAGCGCGTCGGCGAGGTCTGCCATGTGATTGATGACGACGTCAGCGCCAGCGTGCTGGAGGCGTTCGCGCTTGCCTGGCTTGTTCGCGTAGCCGACGGTCGCGGTGTGGGCTGCTCGGCCGGCTTCCATGTCGCTCGACGAGTCACCGATGAAGACCGCGGTGTCAGGTGCCGCATTCAAACCGTCGAGTGCCAACCGCACGAGATGCGGGTGGGGTTTGAGCAGCCCAGGATCCATGCCGTCGTACCGGCCCACGACCAGGTC
Source organism: Dactylosporangium sp. NPDC051484 (assembly GCF_040689395.1). NCBI lineage: Bacteria > Bacillati > Actinomycetota > Actinomycetes > Micromonosporales > Micromonosporaceae > Dactylosporangium > Dactylosporangium sp. NPDC051484. The sequence continues at coordinate 67,361 of NZ_JBFAZX010000022.1, forward strand.
GACGTCGCCGATGAGGTTCCTGCGACGCAGGTATGCCTCGACCGCCTCCACGGCGTTGTTGCTCGCGATGGCAACCCGCCTGCCTGAGGCACGCGCCGCTGCCAACACCGCGTCGAGCCCTGATGTGGGGGTTGCGCTCTCGGCCGCCCTGATCTCGGCCTCGCGCGCAGCGTTGGCCACTTGCCTAGTCAACTGGTCATCGCCAAACGACGCCACCTCTGGCAGAACAGCCAGCGGCCCCAACGCGGTGAGGTCGTAGCCGCGAGACGTCGCGAGCTCTCGCAACTCCCCAGCGATGACGGCGGCCGGGTGGCCAGCGAAGAGTGCGGCGACAGGACCGTCAAAGTCGAGTATCAACACCTCCGCGGCCCGAACGACGTCAGCGAGAGTCTTGGTCACGATTGCTGCTCGCGGGCGATGGTGGTCCAAACGCTGTCGAACCAGGCGCGGGCCTGCTGCACGTACTGGGTGGCCAAGTCCTCCTCGTCGCCGACGGCGAACTGGAAGAGCGGCACATCCTTGCCCATCACGTCGAAGATGGGCACCGATTCGTGGTCGATGGTCACGTTGTGGCGGACCACCGGGTAAAAGCCGAAGAACGCCTCGGCGTTGTTGAGGACGTACACCTTGAACAGGGCGGCCGTGCCGTGCGCTCGGACCTCGGCGGTCGCTGAGCGAACCAGGCCCAGCTCGCCGAGCTCACGCACCGCGTCGACGATCGCCTCGCTGTGTCGCCGGCTGATCCTGGTTGCGCGGTCGCGAACGGCCTTGTCGGCCTCTGGTCCGTCAATGGCGGAGGGGACTGCGGCCAGCTGGGAGTGGTCGGGCACCAGGATGCGGACGGCGATCGACTCTGGGGTTAGCCGGCCAGCTCGGATCTTGTCGAGCGGCTCGGTCAGCGCACCGTGGAGGGTCTCGCTGGAGAAGCCGGCGAAGTCGATGGATACGTGTTGGCGCTCGAAGGCGGCCTCGATGTGCGGGCGGAGGCCGACCGGGCGCTCCGTCTGGGCGCGGACGAACGCCCCACTCCCCTGGCGGCTCACGATCAGCCGTTCCTCGCGCAGCACACGCAAGGCGACCTTGACGGTCTCGCGGGCTACGCCGTAGCGCTCGGCGAGCTCGTTCTGCGATGGGAGGCGTTCGCCCGGCTGGAAGCGGCGCGTGAGAATCGCGGCCCGCAGTACGTTCGCAATCTGTTGCGAAGCGGGACGCGGGTCGTCGGGGTCCAGTCCGTCGAGGCTCTCGACTACGCCGTTCACGGGCTCAGCCTACGGCCTGGCTAGCCAGGCTAGAAATATCTGGCCCAATGTTCCCTTGTGTCGATCGATGGCTCGCTCTATCGTCAGATTTGACTAGCCAAGCTAGTCAAATCTATCGCTCTTCATTCCGAACCCCAACGATCAAGGAGTGGCGTAGTGAGCGACGTGATTCACCCGCACTGGTGCCAGCGGTCCACATGCCCCGTTGGACGCACGTCCGGGCGATACGCGATTCACCGTTCGCGCACCGTACCCGGCAGATCCGACCCCGAAACCGGCACCGCCGTGTCGGCCTCGCTGTGGATGCTCGACGGCGAACAGGCAAACGTGCTGCTCGAATTCGAGGAGAGCAACGACGACGGCACAGACCTCACGGCGGCACAGGCTCTCGAACTCATCAACACCCTGACTCAGCTTCTGGCCGAGTCGGGCAGCGTGCGGTAGCGGGTCAGTGCCAACTGAATCCAGCCCACCGAAATACGCCGCGATCATCGACGCACTTCGCGCGCGGATCATCGACACGACGTACCGACCCGGCGACATGCTGCCCAGTGAGGCGCAGCTGGTTCGCGAGTTCGGCGCATCGCGCTCGACGGTGGTCCGCGCGCTGGAGTACCTGCGCCAGCAAGGGTGGCTGGAAGGCGTCCAGGGCAAGGGGCGCCTCGTCCTCGGACGGCCCGCCTCTCCCCTGACCTCACTACCGCGCCGGGCTCATCACCTTCTGCGTCCCGGCACCTTCACGGACGCCGCGCTACTAACCTCGGGCCGGGCGGTCGCTCCACCACACGTGGCGTCCGCCCTCGGCCAGCGTGCCGGCGCGCAGCTCGTGACGCGCCGGTACCTGCTCACGCCAGCCGGCGGCAGGCCGGTGGGGCTCACGTCGGCCTACGTTGACGCCTCGCTGGCGGACGAGGTGCAGCTGCACGCCGACTCGCCGATGGCCGACGACCTGGTGCCATACCTGGAAGCACAGCGTGGCGTGATCGCCACACAGGTCATCGAACAGGTTGGCGCACGTATCCCGTCGGCGTTCGAGGCAACCGCGCTCGACACCGACCGGCGTCATTGCCTGGCAACCGTGCTGCTGACGGTCCTCGGCGCCACCGACCAGCCGATCCTCGCGGTCGACGCGCTGATAGCGCGCGATGCGGTACAGCTCTCGTCCCTGTTCAAACTGCCATAAACAATCTTCGCTGTTTACTTGACTAGCCAGGTTGGCCATGTGATAGTTGGCCTACTTGGTTAGTCAAGTAGCCAAGATGGCCTTGAGGAGCGAAGACGCAATGGCACTGAAGGGTGGAACCCGGTTCTCGGTCCGGTTCGAGGACGTCTTCCCGGCCGGCTGCGTGCTGGTGCCGGACTCGATCACGGAGGCGCAGGACTACAACGCCGCCACCGGCGCCCGTACGCCGGCGGTGGACAAGCTCACCGGCGTGCGGGTGTGGACGGTGCGGGTCATGGACATGGACCCGGACCTCGCCGGCCGGGCGCGCGAGATCGCGGTGAAGATCACCGCGCCGGTACAGCCGATCCCGGACAGCGCGGCACCGTTCGCGCCGGTGGAGTTCGAAGGCATGACCGTCACGCCGTACGTCGGGCAGACCGGCCGCCTCACGTACTCGCTGCGCGCGACGGGCTTCCGGGCGCCGGTTCCGGCGGGCAGGGCCGGCAAGTGATCGCGGCGATGATCTCGGTCAACGTGCACATCGGCGCCGAGACGCCGTTGCAGGCCCACCGCACCAGCTCCGGTGACCGGGTGTGGCTGGAGATCGGCGCGGCCGACGGGTCGGTGGCGCTGTTCCTCGACCGCGCCGGGCTCGCCCGCCTCATCGACACGCTGGGCGACGCGAACGAGTTGCTGCCGTCGCTACGGGCGGCGGTCTGACCAACACAGGTGCGGGGCGGTCCGGCTTCCTACGGCAAACAGACCGCCCCGTTCCTTCCCAAACACTCCTGCTGAGGCAAGGAAGGCGGGCTTCATCATGCCCAAATCCGGCCCCTCGATCCAGCACGGCCGCCGTGTCTGCCGCGGCCAACTGCTCCTGCTGATGCCCGTGGCGCGGGATGCGTCCGGGCGGTTCACCCGCTGGTTCACCGGCATGCCACTGCAGCTGCTGGCGTTCCGCCGCGATCCCCGCGGCCGGTTCGCCCCGCTCGCGGCGGCCCGGTGAGCCCCGGGCTTCCCTGGGGAGGGTCGACGTTGAAGAAGAGTCCATTGATCAAGTTCCGCCGGCTGGACGTGCCCACGCCGTGGTGGGTCGTCATCTGGGCGGTCGTGCCGTACCTGCTGTACAAGGTGGCCCGGGCGCTGATCCGCCTGGTGCCGGTCATCGGCCGCAACTGGCGCTCGCTGGCGTTGACCGTCGGCGCGGTGTGGCTGTGGTACCAGCACGGCTGGCTCGTCCTGGTCCTGGTCCTCGTCGCCATCGTCGGCGCCGGCGGGCTGTGGTGGTGGAGCTGGCGCCCGTCGTGTGAGCGGTTCGTGGTGCTGCCGCTGCTGGCATGGTGGCGGCGGCTGACCGTCTACCAGCTGCACTGGCGTGAGGCGCTGACCTTGTGCGGGCTGGCCGAACGGTACGACAACACCCGGATCATGCCGAAGCTGCTACGGGTTCAGTGCACCCTGGCTGCGGACGAGGTGCTGTTGCGGATGCCGCGCGGGCAGAACCCGGACCTCTACCACAAGGCGTCGGCGAACCTGGCGTACTCGTTCAACGCCCGCGAGTGCCGCGTCTACACCGGGCGCCGGTCGGTCCCGCCGGCCCGCGTCGGGCGTTGGGCGTGGCTGGTGCGGGTCGTGGATCGGGTGCGCTTCCGGGACCGGCCGCGGCTGGTGTGGCTGGTGTTCCCGCGCCGCGACCCGCTGCGAGAGATCGTGCCGGCGTTCCCGGTGCCGGACGAGCCGGACTTCGAACGGCTGCCGCTCGCGCTCGGCGAGGATCTGCGGCTGTTCATCCTGCGGCTGCTCGCTTCGCACGTGTTGATCGTCGGCGCGACGCGGTCCGGCAAGGGCTCGGTGCAGTGGTCGCTCGTGCGGGCGCTCGCCTCGGGCATTCGGTCGGGGCTGGTGCGGCTGTGGGGCATCGACCCCAAGGGCGGCGTCGAGCTGTCAATCGGGCGGGAGCTGTTCGCCCGCTACGAGTACACCGACCCGGCCCCCATGGTGGCCATGCTCGACGACCTGGTGGCCGTGATGCGCGAGCGGCAGGCCCGCATGCAGGGCGCCGTCCGGGTTCACACGCCGACGCTGGCCGAACCGCTGTACGTGCTCATGGTCGACGAGCTGCTTGCGCTGGTTGCGCTGCTGCAGGACACCGAACTACGCAACCGCGCCCGGTCGGCGCTGGCACTGTTGCTCACCCAGGGCGCCGGCCTCGGCGTCCTTGTCATCGGCGCGACACAAGACCCGCGCAAGGAAGTCGTCGAGCTGCGCGACTTCTTCCCGACCCGCATCGCGCTGCGGCTCAACGAACGCAACCATGTCGACCTCGTGCTCGGCGACGGCGCCCGGGAACGTGGCGCACTCGCCGACCAACTCTCGGCCGAACCGAGCATGCGCGGCATCGGCTACGTCGTGCTCGACGACCGGCCCGAGCCTCTGCGGGTGCGGTTCGCCTACGTCACCGACGACGAGATCCGCGCCATGGCCATCGAGTACGCCGCCCCGCCCGACCCGGCGCCACGCCCCGCACCGACCGCACCCAAGCAGCGAACCCAGCCGGCCACGCACAGCTACCGGCCGGGACGTCCCACGATGGGGCCGCTGCTGCCGGACAGCCTGACCGGGCTGCTCGGCGGGGGTGAGCCGGCATGACCACCACCACCGACACAGAGCGCCGCTTCTACCGGCTCCGCGCTCCGCACCCCACGGCCGGCTCATCGGCAGTGACGGTGCGGGTGACCGAGGGCGAAGACCTCTATGTCGCGGTCGGGGCGGGCCGGCGCCGGATGTACCTGACCCCGGCGGAGGCGTGGGCGCTGTGGCGCTGCCTGTCGGAGGCCGTCGCCTCGACCAGCGCCCCGCCGGACTGGATCCGAGTCCCGATCACCCCCAAGGCTCGCTGACCCATCGAAGGAGACCCCTCGTGCGTCACCACCACCGGCGGGGCCGGCGCCGGACCTGCCTCGACCTGGCCCACCGCAACCCCGACCTGGCCTGCCCGTACTGCACCACTGCCCGCGACGACCAGGCCGACATCGTCGGCACCGCACACCGCCAGCACGCCCGCACCACCGCGGAGGATCTCGACGGGTTCGGGTGGTCGTCATGACCGGCCGCCGCTGGGCCTACATCGGCACCGCCCTCGGCGGCGTCGCCTCCCTCGCCGCAAACGTCGCCCACTGCTACATCCCGCCCACCGGCGCCCCGGCCGACTGGCGGCCCGAAGCCGGCGCGGTGCTCAGCGCGATGTTCTGGCCCGTCGCGGTCTTCATCGCCGTGGAGATCCTCGTCCGCACCGTCTGGCCAGCCGGGGTCTGGTGGCGTCTCGCGCGGTTCGCCGGCTTGCTGCCCGTCGCGCTCGTCGCCGCTGTCGTGTCCTATCGGCACCTGTCCGGCCTGTTCCGCCACTACGGCGAAGACCCGCTCACCGCCACCCTCGGCCCGCTCGCCGTCGACGGGCTGATGGTCATGGCCGCCGCCGCGCTCCTCGCCGCCAACCCGCGGGTCGGGAAGGTCGCACAGCCGGTCGAACCGCTACCCGAACCGCTGCCTCAGCCGTTGCCCGAGCCGCGCCCGGCGCTGCACGTTGTCGGTGCGATCCCGTCAGGAGTCGTGCGATGACCACCAACCTCCAACCCGTCGACCACCACCTCGCCGGCCCCGCCGACCAGCTCGGCAACGTACTGCGCTCGGCGCACACCCGGGGGCATCTCGTCCGCTACGGCCGGCCCAGCCGGCTCGCCGACGGCCGGTACGCCATCGACGTCACGCTCCTCGAGCCGCGCCGCCACCGGATCCGCTGGCGGCTCGTGCTCAAGGTCGCGGCGATCGTCGCCGGCGTCACCGCGCTGGCCGGGCTCGGCTGGGGTGTGTGGCTGCTCGTGCAATGGGTGATCGCGCACTGGATGGTCATCGTCGGAACCGTCGTCCTGGTCCTCGTCGTCGCTGGGCTCATGGCCGCCAAGAGCGACGGCTGCGCCGGGCTGCACTGCCGGGGATGTGGGCGCCGTTGACCATCACCGCACTGCCCGGACTCGAACCGGACGAGCAGCCGCGGCCGGGCTCCCGCGCCGCCCGGATGCTCATCCCCCTGGCCGCCAACGTGGTCAAGGAGATGGCCGCCGAATACGGCGTGTGCCTGCGCCCGGTCGGGCTGCGCCGCACCGACCTGGACACCGGCAAAACCGAAATCATCGACGTGCCCTGCGGCGCGACCCGCGAGGACAAGTGCCCGCCGTGCGCAAAGAGGGCTCGCCGGCTGCGCAAGGTCCAGATCCGCGAGGGCTGGCACCGCACCGACGAACCCGCCCCTGCCCCGGAGCCAGCCGCTGAGGGGCAACGGGCGCTGATCAGCCTCCGCGCCAACCTGGAACACGCCCGCGACGAGGCGGTCCGGGCCTCGCAGTGGGACCAGGTCGGCGAGGTCGACGACGCCATCCGCGAGGTAGAGGAGGCCATCGCCGCTGAGGGACTGCGGGGCAGCGTCGCACCGGCGCACGACAAGCCGGCGGAGCCGAAGCGGCAGCGGTCCACGAAGCGACGACAGGACGCGCCCGCCCTGCCCCGGCAAAAAGTCGACCCGCGCACGGTCGGCCGGGTCTACACCGCGCCGGACGGCACCGAGTACCGGCCCTCGATGTGGCTCACGGTCACGCTCGACTCGTACGGCCCCGTACGACCGGACGGCTCACCGGTCGACCCGTCCACGTACGACTATCGACGGGCGGCCTGGGACGCGATCACGTTTCCCCGGCTGCTGGACCGGTTCTGGCAGAACCTGCGCCGCTGCGTCGGCTGGAACGTGCAGTACGCCGGATGTGTTGAGCCGCAACGCCGTCTCGCCCCGCATGCCCACTTCGCGATCCGGGGCACGATCCCGCGTGCGGTGCTGCGGGAAGTGGCGGCGGCAACGTACCACCAGGTCTGGTGGCCCAAGGTCGGCGAACCGAGCTGTCGTCCACTGTGGAACGCCGATGCTGAAACCTGGTGTGACAGCGCGACTGGGCTTCCGCTGGCCACTTGGGACGAGGCGCTGGACGCGATCGAGGACGAGCCGGCGCACGTGATCCGGTTCGGGACGCAGATCCGGGCAGAAGGCGTGAACGCGAACGACCGCAACGTGGACCGGACGATCGGCTACATCACGAAGTACATCACCAAGTCCGCGGCCGACTGCCACCAGCTGACCACCGATCGGCAGCGCGATCACCTGGAACGATTCTGGCGGGAACTGCGGGTCACGCCCTGCTCGGAGCGGTGCGCCAACTGGCTGCTGTACGGCATCCAGCCGAAGAAAGCTCATGCTCGGCTGCGGCCTGGCAACTGCAAGGGTCGCGTGCACCAGCGGGCCACACTCGGCATCGGCGGCCGACGCATCCTCGTCTCCCGCGACTGGTCCGGCAAGACCCTCGCCGATCACCGCCACGACGCCCGTGCCTGGGTCAAGGCACTGCTCGGCGTATCCGAGGGCGTGGACCAGGTCCCGGTCGTCGGCGACCACCAGCCCGGTACCCCGGCGTCGGTCGCCTGGGAGTTGGCGCGACCGAATGACCCGGACATGCCGCCGATGCGGCATCGCCTGCTGCGGGCGCTCGCGCAACGCATCCAGTGGCGCAACGCGCTCAACGCCGCCCGCGACCGCGCCGCGCAGTACGAGCCGACGCCGGTACATCTTTCGGCAACTGACGATCACGGGGAGAGGGGCTGAGGTTGGACAAGACGTTGTCGATCGACGAGGTGGCGGAGCTGCTGCAGGTACCCAAGGGGACGCTCTACCAATGGCGGTCGCGGCGGAAGGGGCCAGCGGCGCGGAAGGTGGGCCGGCATCTGCGCTACGACCCGGCCGAGGTGCAGGCGTGGTTCCGCGATCAAGAGGCGGCCTGACATGCCGATCTATGACTTGTGGTTCTCGTCGAAGCCGGGGCCGAACAAGGAGCGGGTAAAGACGGCTCGGCACGGGCGCGGGAAGCGATGGAGGGGCGTCTACGTCGACGAGGGCGGTGAAGAACGGACGAAAGCATTCCACCGCAAGGCCGATGCGGAGGAATGGGAACGTCAGGCGATCAGGGGCGGACTTCCTGAGGCACCGAAGCGCGTAGTTCTTTCGGCAAAGGGCCTGACGTTCGGCGAGTACGCGGAGCGGTGGCGACTGGCCCGGGAGGTTGGCTGGCAGCTGGAGACGCGCAAGCGGGTGGCGTCGAACCTGCGGGTGCACCTGCTTCCGGTGTTCGGCAACTCGCCGGCGGCGGCCATCAACGAGACCCAGGTCTTGGAGTGGCTGGGCCGGATGCGGGCCGACGGCATGCCCAAGTCGGTGATCAAGCTGTACTTCGAGCTCCTCGACGCGGTGCTCGCGGCGATGGTCCGGGACAAGGCGCGGGAGGACAACCCATGTGATGGCATCCGGCTGGCGAGGATTCTCGACGGGCTGTCGATCACGCCGAAGTGGGTGCCGACGCCGGAGCAGGTGCTGCGACTGCTCGACGCGATGCCGGCGCGGTATCGGCTGGCCGGGTGGCTCGGAGCCGGGCAGGGCCTGCGGATCGGTGAGGCGCTGGGGATGGAGGACGGTCCGCGGTGCGCCGACCCCGCTGCCGGTGAGCTGAACGTGGTGCAGCAGTTGCGGTACTCGCCTAAGGAGTACGGCGGGTTCTACCTGGCGAGACCGAAGGCCGGCTCGTCGGGGACGGTCGATCTCGACGGCCTGGTGGCGGAGCACCTCGCCGATCACGTGGCGCAGTTCCCGTCGGTGGAGATCGAGCTGCCTGACATCACGTCGGGTGAGCTGGTGCGCCGGAAAGCGCCGCTGCTGTTCACCTCCCGCCACGGCAATCCGCTGACTGATCGGATCTGGTCGCGGGAGTGGGGGAAGTGGCGGGAGGCGGCAGGCTGGCCGAACACGGAGCACGCCGGGTTCCACGCGCTGCGGCACTTCTTCGCCACCGTGCTGATCACGAACGGGGCGGAGCCGCAGGAGGTACAGCGGGCGCTACGACACAAGTCGCTGAGCCTCACGATGGAGACCTACGTCGGTTGGTGGCCGAAGCGGGTCAAGGCGCGCGGCATCTTCGGCGAGGCTCTGACGGCCGTGCGCCGGAAGGGAGAGTTGCGGTGAGACTTACCCGCGGCTTACCGGGTGATCTTGGCGGACCTACAACCGCAGGTCAGATGCCTTAAAGAGTGGAAGCGAGGGGACTCGAACCCCTAACCCCCGCCTTGCAAAGGCGGTGCTCTGCCAGTTGAGCTACGCCCCCGCTGGTCGGGGTGGGGCGGGCCGAAGCCCGCGCAAGCTAGAGACTAGCGCAGATCCGGGGCCGTGGTCGCCTCGTGCCACAGGGCGCGCTCTTCGCTCGCGGCCTTGACCCGCTTGGCGACGTAGGCGGCGGCGCCGACGACGGCGACCACCAGAAGCACCTTTTTCCACATGTAGGCCTAGCTGGATTCGAACCAGCGACGTCTCTGCCGATCGTCGTGCGCACCAGACTTCTGCGCCTATCCCCAGTCAGCACGAAAGACCGAGTCTCCGCGCTGACTGTCGGAGCTTAGCACCGCCACACCCCTTTCGAAGAGGGGGGCCATCAGTCGGAAATCGGCTCGTCGCACGGCTATCAGGCGACCGAGGGCACCGGCTCTACGGGAAGGCGCTCGCGCGAGCCAAGGTCCTCGGCGTGTCCCTCCTCGGTGCGAGTGTCCAGATCGGGCCATTCATGCCGCCCGGCCACGCACGTAACGCCGGCGCCGGCACGGTCAGCTTACGGTCGGTGTCCCTCGACCTAGAGCCGCCCAGGCCGGTGCGACGTGCTGCACGACTGGTTGCAATGTGACATGTGGTGCAGACTTCAGTACTACCTGCAACCTCTGACGGGAGGGACGTATGGGACCCACGCGGATTCCGGGTATTGCGTACGCGGCACTGCCGAAGGCGGGCGGGCAGATCAGCCCACGAACGCTTGCGTGGCCGCCACGGTTGATCGTCATTCACGACACTGGCAACAACAGCTCGACGCGGTTCGACGAGGCCAGCTTCGCCGCCAACCGGACCGATGCGCGCGACAGGTGGACGAGCGCACATGCCTACATCGACCCCGGTGGCCCGCTGGGCAGCCTGCCGCTGAGCCTGCAGGCGTGGGCGGCGTACTCGTACGCCAACGAGAACGGCTTCCACCTCGAGATGTGCCGCAAGGCATCCGGGGTCGAGACAGCCACGATCGCCCACACGACCGCGCTCGTCCGCGAGCTCTGCGACCTCGCGGGCATCCCCAAGGTCAAGCTCACCCCCGCCCAGGTGGCCGCCGGCGCCCGGGGCATCTGCGGGCACTACGACATCACGATCGGCCTCAAAAAGGGCGACCACACCGACCCGGGGCCGGACTTCAACTGGGCCGGGTTCATGGCCCAGGTCAACCAGAAGGCCACGACCGCGAACACGGAGGACGACATGACGCCCGAAGAGCACTCCGCGATCATCGCGGGCGGCCTCACCGACGAGAACGTGCTGCACTTCCGGCTCCGCAGCACCCAGGACGCCGACGACCCGGCCCTCGCCCGCTACTACAACAAGCTGGGCTGGGGCAAGCCGGTCGGACTCAAGCAGATCAGCGACAAGCTGGACAAGCTGAGCGGGGCGGCCGGCGGCGCGCCGTCGCAGGCTCAGCTCGACGCCGCGGTGCTTGCCGCAATGCGCGACCCGGAGGTACAAGCCGGACTCGGCCGGGCAATCATCGCCGCGCTCAAAGCCTAAGCGTCGCTGACCAGCGTCAACGGTGATCACAGGGGGCGCGAACCTGGAAGCCGTGAGAATCGTTCGGTTCTCCTCATCCGAGGAGAACCGACGTTCGTGCTGGTAGAAGACTGCTTGTGGGGCTAGCTGGAATCGAACCAGCGACCTCAGAGTTATCAGCTCTGCGCTCTAACCGACTGAGCTATAGCCCCGCTGAACCTTGGCTGCGCCTGGAAGGCGCCCCGCGGTGCGAACAGAAGGTTACCGTACCCCTGGCGCCCGCCTCAAACCGGTTACCCCCTGGCGTGGCGCGCCGGCGCCAGGGGGCTCAAAACCGCAGGTCAGTCCTTCTCGGCCAGCGTGAGCTCGATGCCGCCCACCAGGTCGGCGCACACGTTGTAGATGAAGGAGCCCAGGGTCGCCAGCGCGGTGAAGAGCACCACGTTGACGACGCCCAGAAGGGCGGCGCCGCCGATGACGCCCTTGGCGGTGACACGGAACGCGCTCGCGCTCGAACCACCGGTCGAGCTGACCAGGTCGGCGAGCAGCTTGTTGATGCTCTTGAAGACGTCCATGGCGTCAAGGGCCAGGTAGAGCACCGAGGTCGCGACGATGAGGACGACGAAGAGGACAAAGCTCACAGCGAACGCGAACTTCATCACTGACCACGGGTCGATCCGCTTCAGGTGCAGCCTGGCCCGCCGTGGGCCGCGGCCCACGGCGGCGCTGACCGTCTTGCGGGCCGCGCGCACGGCCTCCGTGACCCGGGCCGAGCCGCTGACCGCGGGCGCAGGCGTATTGATGGCCTGCGTGGTGGCGGCGGCCGGCGTCCGGACGGCGGCGCGGGCGATCGCGGAGACGCTGGCCGTGCCCGTCGTGGACCCGCTGGCCGGAGCGGCGGAGGCCGGGATCGCGGCCGGCGGCGTGGTGCCGTTCGACGTCGACGAGGACGTCTGGATCGGCACCGTGAGCGCGTCGGGGGGCGCCGCCATGCCGGGCGCGCGCGTGAACTTCGGCATGCCGCCGCTGGTGGTTTCGCCGGGCGCGCTGCCGTTGATCGCGCCGGCCTCACCGCTGGTGGCAGGCGCCCCCGAGTCAGATCCCGTCATGGCAGCCTCTCCGGCCTTTCTGGCCTCATCGGTTGCCGAGGCGGTCCCCGACTTCGCCTGTGTGTCTGTCATCAACTAGTCCTGTTCATCGGGCTCATCGGCGTTGCGGGCGATCGCGACGATGGTTACACCCTCGGGAAGGTCCATGAGCTTGACCCCCATTGTGTTCCGATCCCTCGTACGCCGTACAGGCTTCACGGGAGTCCGGATCACGCCACCATTTGAGGTGATGGCGAACAGCTCGTCATCCGGACTGATCACTACCGCGCCGACGAGACCACCGCGCCGCGACGTGATTTTAGCGGTGAGGACGCCCTTGCCGCCGCGTCCTTGCACCGGATACTCCTCGATGGGTGTCCGCTTGGCAAAACCACCGTCGGTGGCCACCAGAACGTCCAGGTCCATCCCCTCGCGCACCACTTCCATGGCCAGCAGTTCGTCGCCGTCTGCGAACCGCATGCCGATCACGCCGGAGGTCGCGCGGCCCATCGGGCGCAGCGCCTCGTCGTTGGCTGTGAAGCGGATCGCCTGCGCCTGCTTGCTGACTAGGAGGAGGTCGTCCTCCGGGCCGAGCAGCGCGGCGCCGACCAGTTCGTCGTCCTCGCGCAGGTTGATGCCGATGATGCCACCCGACCGGTTGGAGTCGAACTCCTCCAGCTTGGTCTTCTTCACCAGGCCTTCCTTCGTCGCGAGAACGAGGTACGGCGCGATCTGGTAGTTCGGAATCTCGATCACCTGCGCGATGTGCTCGTCGGGCTGGAAGGCCAGCAGGTTGGCGACGTGCTGACCCTTTGCCGCCCGGCTGGCCTCGGGCAGCTCATATGCCTTTGCCCGGTAGACCCGCCCTTTATTCGTGAAGAAGAGCATCCAATCGTGCGTCGAGCACACGAAGAAGTGGCTGACAATGTCGTCCTGCCTCAGTGTCGCACCCGAGACGCCCTTCCCGCCGCGCTTCTGCGAGCGGTACAGGTCGACCTTGGTGCGCTTCGCGTAGCCGGTCCGCGTGATTGTCACCACAACGTCCTCCCGGACGATGAGGTCCTCCATGGAGACCTCGCCGTCGAACGGGATGATCTGGGTGCGGCGGTCGTCGCCCCGGCGGGCGACGATCTCGGCGAGCTCCTCGGAGACGATCTGCCGCTGCCGGGCCGGCGTCGCCAGGATCTCCTTGTAGTCGGCGATCTCGATCTCGATCTTGGCTAGCTCGTCGAAGATCCGCTGCCGCTCGAGTGCGGCGAGGCGGCGCAGCTGCATGTCGAGGATCGCGGTGGCCTGGATGTCGTCGATCTCGAGCAGGTTCATCAGGCCGACCTTCGACTCCTCCGCGCTCGGGGAGCGGCGGATGAGCGCGATGACCTCGTCGAGCATGTCGAGGGCCTTGACCAGGCCGCGCAAGATGTGCGCGCGTTCCTCGGCCTTGCGCAGCCGGTAGCGGGTGCGCCGGACGATGACCTCGATCTGGTGCGCCACGTAGTGCCGCACGAACTGCGCGAGGTTGAGCGTGCGGGGCACGCCGTCGACCAGCGCCAGCATGTTGGCGCCGAACGTCTCCTGCAGCTGCGTGTGCTTGTAGAGGTTGTTCAGCACGACCTTGGCCACGGCGTCGCGCTTGAGCACGATCACCAGGCGCATGCCGGTGCGGCCGGAGGACTCCTCGCGGATGTCGGCGATGCCGGCGAGCTTGCCCTCCTTCACCAGGTCGGCGATGCGCTCGGCCAGGTTGTCGGGGTTGACCGCGTAGGGCAGCTCGGTGACGACCAGGACGGTCCGGCCGCGGACGTCCTCCTCGACCTCGACGACCGCGCGCATGCGGATCGAGCCGCGCCCGGTGCGGTAGGCGTCGATGATGCCCGCGGTACCGACGATGAGGCCCTTGGTGGGGAAGTCCGGCCCCTTGACGATCTGGATCAGCTCGTCGAGCGTCTCGGCCTCGTCGGCATCCGGGTGGTCGAGGCACCACTGGACCGCGGCGGCGATCTCGCGCAGGTTGTGCGGCGGGATGTTGGTGGCCATGCCGACCGCGATGCCGGTGCTGCCGTTGACGAGCAGGTTGGGGATGCGCGACGGCAGGATGGTGGGCTCCTGGGCCCGGCCGTCATAGTTGGGGACGAAGTCGACGGTCTCCTCGTCGATGTCCCGGAGCATCTCCATGGCCAGCGGGTCGAGGCGTGCCTCCGTGTACCGCATGGCGGCGGCCGGGTCGTTGCCCGGCGAGCCGAAGTTGCCGTTGCCGTCGATGAGCGGATACCGCAGCGACCAGTTCTGCGCCATACGTACGAGCGCGTCGTAGATCGAGGCGTCGCCGTGCGGGTGGTAGTTGCCCATCACGTCACCGACGACGCGAGCACACTTCACGTAGCCGCGGTCGGGGCGGTAGCCCCCGTCGAACATCGCGTAGAGGATCTTGCGGTGCACCGGCTTGAGGCCGTCGCGCACGTCGGGCAGGGCCCGTCCCACGATCACGCTCATCGCGTAGTCGAGGTACGAGCGCTGCATCTCGACCTCGATGCCGACCGGCTCGATACGGCTGGCGACCGCCGAGCCACCCTCATCCGGAGTCTCTGGGGTGGAAGTCGGTTCCGTCACGCTCTTATATCCCTTTTCTCAGTGTCCGCAGGTCAGATGTCGAGGAACCGGACGTCCTTGGCGTTACGCTGGATGAACGAGCGACGCGCTTCCACGTCTTCGCCCATCAGGACGCTGAACAACTCGTCCGCGGTTGCAGCGTCGTCCAAGGTCACCTGGCGCAGCATGCGCGTTTCCGGGTTCATCGTGGTCTCCCACAGCTCCGGGTAGTTCATCTCGCCGAGGCCCTTGAAGCGCTGGATGTCGTCCGGCTTGGCGTTGGGCTTCGTGCGCTGCCGCAGCTCGATGAGGCCGTCGCGCTCGCGGTCGGTGTACGCGTACTGCGCGTCGTCGCCCTTCTTGTTCCATTTGATCTTGTACAGCGGGGGCGCCGCGAGATACACGTGCCCGAGCTCGATGAGCGGGCGCATGAACCGGAAGACCAGCGTCAGCAGCAGGGTCTGGATGTGCTGACCGTCGACGTCGGCATCGGCCATGAGGATCAGCTTGTGATACCGCAGCTTCTCGATGTCGAACTCGTCGTGGATGCCGGTGCCCAGCGCGGTGATCAGCGCCTGGACCTCGTTGTTCTTCAGCACGCGGTCGATGCGCGCCTTCTCCACGTTGAGAATCTTGCCGCGGATCGGCAGAATCGCCTGCACGCGCGGGTCGCGGCCCTGCTTGGCCGAGCCGCCGGCGGAGTCGCCCTCGACGATGAACACTTCACACAGGCGCGGGTCGTTGGACTGGCAGTCGGCCAGCTTGCCCGGCATCGAGCCGGACTCGAGCAGCGACTTGCGCCGCGCCAGCTTGCGCGCCTGCGAGGCGGCCATGCGCGCCCTCGCGGCCTGCGACGCCTTGGTGATGATGGTCTTCACCTCGGCCGGGTTGCGGTCGAACCAGTCGACCAGCCACTCGTTACAGACCTTCTGCACGAAGCTGCGGGCCTCGGTGTTGCCGAGCTTGGTCTTCGTCTGCCCCTCGAACTGGGGGTTGGCCAGCTTGACCGAGATGATCGCGGCGAGGCCCTCGCGGATGTCCTCGCCGGTGAGCTTCTCGTCGCCCTTGAGCAGCTTCTTGTCGGCGCCGTACTTGTTCACGACCGTGGTCAGCGCGCTGCGGAAGCCCTCCTCGTGCGTGCCGCCCTCGTGCGTGTTGATCGTGTTGGCGAACGTGTAGACGCTCTCACCGTACGACTCGTTCCACTGCATCGCGATCTCCACCGCGATGCCCTCGCCCTCGGAGCCGAACTCGACCACGGAGCGGTGGATCGGCGTCTTCGTCGCGTTGAGGTGGCGCACGAAGTCCGCGATGCCGCCCTTGTAGCAGAAGGTGACCTCCTTCTTCTCCTCCGGCACCTCGGGGCGCTCGTCGCGCAGCACGATCGTGAGGCCCCGGTTGAGGAAGGCGTACTCCTGGATGCGGCGGTAGATCGTCTCGTAGACGAAGGTGGTCGTCTCGAAGATGGTCGCATCCGGCAAGAACGTGACGCTGGTGCCGGTGCGGTCGGTCGACTCGCCCTTCTGCAGCGGCTCGGGCTTGGAGTTGTTGTACCGCTGGCGCCAGACGTAGCCGTCCTTGTGGATCTCCAGGTCGATGCGCGTGGACAGCGCGTTGACGACCGAGATGCCGACGCCGTGCAGGCCGCCGGAGACGGCGTAGGCCTGGCCGTCGAACTTGCCGCCGGCGTGCAGCACGGTCAGCACGACCTCGACCGTGGGCCGCTTCTCCTTCGGGTGAATGTCGACCGGGATGCCGCGGCCGTTGTCCACGACCCGCACGCCGCCCTCTGCCAGCAGCGTGACCTCGATGGTGTCGCAGTAGCCGGCCAGCGCCTCGTCGACCGCGTTATCCACGACCTCCCACACCAGGTGGTGCAGGCCGCGCTCGCCGGTCGAGCCGATGTACATGCCGGGCCGCTTGCGGACCGCCTCAAGCCCCTCAAGGACGGTGATCGAAGAGGAGTCGTAGGACTGTTCGGGCTTGTTAGCTGCCACCCTCGGTCGCTTTCTCGCACTGGCCGGCCGCGCTGTCGGCGCCCCGGGTCTCGTGCGGAGTCGGTGCGAGTGCGCCCGGGGCCGCGGAAGGCACGCCGGTGTCCGGCGCTCCTCTGGCAAGCGCCCTGACCTCCGGCGGGCCGACCACCGCTGTGACGCACACGCGGGATGTGATCGACTGTTCTATGAGCCGATGCAATCCTACTGTGTCCGGGCGACAATTACGCACCGGGACGACGCCTGTAATCCACGTAGCGGCCCGAACGGTGCGGTCCGAAGGTCCCCCTACGCAGGAGGGGTCTCAGTGCCTGGTGGCGGGCGGCACAGGCAGTCGAGGATCCGATTGCGGCTTTCGGAACTTCCGGGGGTCGCGCAAGAGGCCGTTTGTGCCGTATGTTCCCCGCCGCGGGCGGGTGTGCGGACATTGAAAGCAGTGTGATGAGGGGTGCGCGATGGGGCTTGACAACGTCGCCGTGCAGTGGCCGCGCACCGGCCGGTTCTACGACCCGGTCGCACCGGCCGAGTTCGTCGACTTCGCGGAACTGGTGGAAAAGCTGCCGCTGCACGCCGGGCCGGCCGCCACGCTCGCCGATCACGTGGCCAAGACCGGCACCGTGCGCGTCACTGGGTATACGGAGCTCGTCGACCTGCTCTTCGGACTCAACGGCGTGCTGTTCGCCACAGACGCCGCCGCCGAGGACGAGGACCCGGTGATCAGTCCGGACGACTGCGCCTGGATCGCCGGCGGCCTGGAGCGGTTCGTCAACG
This sequence comes from Dactylosporangium sp. NPDC051484, assembly GCF_040689395.1. Taxonomy (NCBI): domain Bacteria; kingdom Bacillati; phylum Actinomycetota; class Actinomycetes; order Micromonosporales; family Micromonosporaceae; genus Dactylosporangium; species Dactylosporangium sp. NPDC051484. Next base: position 84,940 of record NZ_JBFAZX010000022.1, read on the forward strand.
GTCACCAGGAATACGGGGACGAGATCACGTTCGAGACCGTGAGCTCGGTGCTGCGCAAGGCGCTGGAGGGCTCCCGCCTCGCCGAGCAGCAGCTGCGCTGGCTGCAGAGCCGGCTGGACGCGCTGCGTGACGACTCGGGCAACGCTCCGCAGTGGAGCTACTCGATCTCGGAACTCGACGTGCTGGCGAAGTTCTACCGGCGTTGCGCCAACCGCGGCTTCGCGGTGTATGCCGATTTCTAACTTGGCGCTCGCTTCGCCCGGGTGCTGGTGGGGGCTCGGCCGGGTGCGCTGTCAGCCGTAGGTGTCCCGGGGGCCGCGGCCCCGGATGCGTCGTGGGCCGCGGTCCCACGACGGGGTGCTCGGACCGTGGATGTGCAGGCGCTTGACCACGTTGTGGCCGACCTCCCGCGCGATGCCGGCCAGCAGCCGCGCCGCGAGCATGCGCAGCTGGGTGGCCCAGGCGGTGGACTCGGCCTCGATGGTCAGCTCGCCGTCCTCGAGCTTGAGCGGCCGGCTGTGCGCGGCGATGTCGGCGCCGACGACCCGCGCCCACTCGCCGAAGATCCGGGCCTCGGCCGTCGGGCGGGACCAGCCGCGCTGCTTGACCAGGCGCTCAAGCACCGTGCCGAACAGCTGCGGGTCGCGGGGGTCCGGGCCCGGGCCGGTGTACCCACGGCGGCGCGACTGCGGATCAAGCACGGATTTCCGGCGCGGCTTGGCGCGCTGCTTGGCCAGCGCCGCCTCGACCGCGGCCCGAGCCAGCTCGGGGCCGGACTTTTGCGAATTACCAGAATTCTCAGACACGTCGGACCTCACCCCCGCCGACCTCGAAGCGCGAGCCGCGCAGCGTCGACGGGACATCATCCTCCACCGCGCAGGTCACGATCACCTGGCTCGCGTCGCCGACCAGCGCGGCCAGCCGATCCCGGCGGCCGGTGTCCAGCTCGGCGAACACGTCGTCGAGCACCAGCACCGGCTCCACCCCGTCGTCGCGGAGCAGATCGTACGCCGCCAGCCGCAGTGCCAGCGCATACGACCACGACTCGCCGTGGCTCGCGTAGCCCTTCGCCGGCAGTTCCCCGAGCGTCAGCGTCAGCTCGTCGCGGTGCGGCCCGACGAGGGTCACGCCGCGCTCGATCTCGGACGAGCGTGACTCTGACAGCGCCGCCAGCAGCGCCTGCTCGAGGTCGTCCCGCAGCGCGAAGGAGGCACTGTACGAGATCCGGGCGTCGGAGCGGCTCGCGCTCACTGCGGAATACGCCTTGGCCACGTGCGGCGCGAGCGCCGCGACCAGGTCTAGCCGGGCGCGGACGAGCTGCGCGCCGTGCTGGGCCAGGTGCGTGTCCCACACGTCGAGGGTGGACAGATCGCCACCGCGGCTGCCGCCGGTCTTGCGGGCCAGATATGCGCTGCGCAGGAGGGCGTTGCGCTGCTTGAGCACCCGGTCGTAGTCGGAACGGACCCCGGCGAAGCGCGGCTGGCGGGCGACGAGCAGCTCATCGAGGTACCGGCGGCGCTCTGAAGGGTCTCCCCGAATCAGCGAGAGATCCTCGGGCGCGAAGAGCACGAGCCGGAGGGCGCCCAGGATGTCGCGGGTGCGGCCGACCGGCGCGCGGCCCAGCCGGGCCCGGTTCGCACGGCCCGGCTCGATCGAGAGCTCGATCAGCAGCTCGCGCTCCTCGTGCACGACCGCGCAGCGGATCACGGCGCGGCCGGCGCCGAAGCGCACCAGCGGCGCGTCCGTGGCGACCCGGTGCGACTCCAGGGTCGCCACGTAGGCGAGGGCCTCGACGAGGTTGGTCTTGCCGACCCCGTTGGGCCCGACGAGCACGCACGGGCCGGGGCCGAGCTCGACGACGACCCGCTCGTAGCTGCGGAAGTCGACGAGCTCCAAGCCCCGGACGTACAAATTCAGTCCTTCTTGACGGCGTGCCCGCCGAACTGGTTGCGCAGCGCGGCGACGGCCTTCATCGCCGGCGAGTCGTCCTGCCGCGAGGCGAACCGGGCGAACAGCGAGGCGGCGATGACGTTCATGGGCACGGCGAGGCGGATGGCCTCCTCGACCGTCCAGCGGCCCTCGCCCGTATCGTCGGCGTAGCCCTTGATCCCGGCGAGCTCGGGGTCCTCGTCCAGGGCACGGTCGAGCAGATCCAGCAGCCACGACTGTACGACCGAGCCGGCGCGCCAGCTCTTGATCACCTCAGGGATGTTGTCGACGTACTCCGACGCCTCGAGCAGCTCGTAGCCCTCGGCGAAGGCGTGCATCATCCCGTACTCGATGCCGTTGTGGACCATCTTCGCGTAGTGACCGGCGCCCGGGCCGCCCGCGTGCGCGAACCCGAACTCGCCGGCCGGCTTGAGGGCGTCGAAGATCGGCATGCAGTGCTCGACGTGCTTCTTCTCGCCGCCGACCATCAGCGCGTAGCCGTTGGTCCGGCCCCAGATGCCGCCGGAGACGCCGACGTCGAGGTATCCGATGCCCTTGGCGCCGAGCCGCTGCGCCCGCGGCCCGTCGTTGCTGAACCGCGAGTTGCCGCCGTCGATCACGATGTCGCCGGCGGCGAGCAGGCCCGACAGCTCCTCGATGGTCGGCTCGGTGTACTGCACCGGCACCATGATCCACACCACGCGCGGCGCGGCGAGCTTCTCGACCAGTTCGTTCAGGGACGACACGTCGGTGACGTCGGGGTGTTGGTCGTAGCCGATGACCTCGTGCCCGGCGGCGCGCAGCCGCTCGCGCATGTTGAAGCCCATCCTGCCCAGGCCGATGAGACCAAGCTGCATTGTGGTGCCTCCGAATCAGCTGCCGATACGAACCGGCATGATCAAGTACCAGTACCCGGGGACGATTTCTCCATCATCCTTGGCCGGCGACATGACCGCAGGCTTCTTCGGGTCGGTGAACGACAGCACCGCGATGGGCGCGTCGAGCGCCTTGAGCCCGTCGAGCAGGTACTGGTGATTGAAGGCGATCGTCATCGGCTCGCCCTCGTACTGGCAGTCCATCGCCTCGCTGGCCCGCGCGTCCTCGCTGCCGCTGGCCTCCACGACCAGGCCGTCGGTGCTGAAGGACAGCCGCACCGGCGTCTGGCGCTCGGCGACCAGGCCGACGCGCCGGACCACCTCGTTGAGCGCCGCCACCGGGACCCGGGCCTGCGCGTTGTGGGTGTCGGGCAGCAGCGCCCGGACCTTCGGGAAGTCGCCTTCCAGCAGGCGGGACGTCGTGCGCCGGGTGCCGCCGGCGAACCCGATCATCCCGTCGCCCAGCTTGCCCCGCGACAGCGCGACCGACACCGCGCCGCCGAGCGGGCCGAGCGTCTTCGCGGTGTCGTCCAGGGTGCGGGCGGGCACCAGGGCGGTGATGCTCATCTCCGGCTCGTCCGGGCGCCACTCGAGCTCGCGCACGGCCAGCCGGTACCGGTCGGTGGCGAGCAGGGTCAGCGTGCTGCCCTCAATCTCGATCCGTACACCGGTCAGCATCGGCAGCGTGTCGTCCCGGCCGGCGGCGATCGCGACCTGCGACACCGCCTTGGCGAACACCGCGGCCTCGACGGTGCCCGCGGACTCGGGCATCTCCGGCAGCGTCGGGTAGTCCTCGACCGGCATCGTCGGCAGCGTGAACCGGGCACTGCCGCACGTGATCTCGACGTGCGACCCGACCGCCGCGACGTCCACCGGCTTGGCCGGCAGCGACTTGGTGATCTCGGCGAGCAGCCGGCCGGACACCAGCGTCGCGCCATCGGCGTCGGCCTGGACCTCGACGGTCACCTGGCTGGACACCTCGTAGTCGAAGCTCGACACGTGCAGGCGGCCGTCCGCCACCCGCAGCAAGACGCCGGCGAGAACAGGCACCGAGGGGCGGCTGGGCAGGCTCTTGGCCGTCCAGGCGACGGCATCGGCGAGCGCGTCACGCTCGACTCGGAACTTCATCGCGGTCCTCCCGCATTCTCTTCGGTACTTCGTGTTCGCCGCTCGTCGCACGCCAGGTCCCGCGGCCACGGGCGTTTCGCTCCAAGGCGTACGTCTGGCCGCAGGGCGTTGTACGGCGCCGGTGCTGCGTCGGTGTGGTGTGCGGTCGTGCGGTGTGCCGTCTGATTCTCGCCGATCCGGGCGGCCGGATGGGGACCCGGTCCCCCGGCGGCTCCGGACGGAGCTGTTGGCAACGAGAGCTGACGGCCGAAAGCTGATGGCAAGGAAGTGATGGCAACGGGTCTGTGGCGATGAGCGTTCGAGCGGTGGCCTTCGGTTCGCCGTGCGTCCGGTCAGGCTCGCTCATCGAACCTTAGGGATCCCCTGACGACGGTCGTGCACCGACCCCGCCAAATCCAGCCGGCCGAACTTGTCCACCGACCGATGATTGCTTTTCTTCTCTTCTTAAAGAAATTTCCTTCGTAGTAGTAGGTGGTGTGGATACTGTGGATAACCCGAGTATCCGCAGCTCAGCACCTGTGTGCGTCGGTGGATGAGCTGTGTATGAACCGGTGTGTACAAGCCTGTGGATTGTGGATAACAGGTTATCCACAGGCGTTGTCCACCGGTTATCCACCGGTAATCCCCAGGGTTTTCCCCCTCCTGTGGATAACGTATGGCCCGAACTCTAGTTGCAGAGAGTTGTCGGCACATCACTCTTTGCGATCATCCACATGGCGTCCACATGTAATCCCCAGGAGTTATCCACAGGCTGTGGGTAACTCCTGGGCACAGTCGGTAGTCACCCGATGACTCACCCCGAAAATTTGGCACAAACGAAGTTATCCACAGGCTTTCTGTGGACGGCCTGTGGATTCTGTGGACAACCGCGCTGGGTATGGCCTGAACAGGCTGTGGACGACCTGTGGACGGCGTGTGGATATCTTATGGCCACATGGCAATTAGTCCCAGGTCAAGTGCCTGTGGATTCTGTGGAAAACCCGGTTGTCCACAACCTGTGATCAATGCCGGTGGACGGCCGTCACCTGTGCATAACCGGCTCGCGCCGACGGTTCAGGCCGTCTGCTTGATGCGGTTCGTCAACTCGGCGATCTGGTTGTACAGCGACCGCCGCTCGGCCATCTGCTGCCGGATCTTGCGGTCGGCGTGCATCACCGTCGTGTGGTCGCGGCCGCCGAACGCCTGGCCGATGCGCGGCAGGGAGAGGTCGGTCAGCTCGCGACAGAGGTACATGGCCACCTGGCGCGCGTTCACCAGCACCCGCGACCGGCTGTGCCCGCGCAGGTCCTCCAGGCTCACGCCGAAGTAGTCGGCGGTCGACGCCATGATCTGGTCGGCGGTGATCTCCGGGCCGGAGCCGTCCGGAATGAAGTCGCGCAGTACCTCTTCGGCCAGGCTGAGCTCGACCGGCGAGCGGGTCAGGTTCGCGAACGCGGTGACCCGGATCAGCGCGCCCTCCAGCTCGCGGATGGACGAGGCGATCCGCGATGCGATGAACTCGAGGACGTCCGGCGGCGCGAACAGCCGCTCCTGTGCCGCCTTCTTCTGCAGGATCGCGATGCGGGTCTCGAGGTCCGGCGGCTGGATGTCGGCCAGCAGGCCCCACTCGAACCGCGTGCGCAGCCGGTCCTCGAGCGTGGCCAGCTGCCGGGGCGAGCGGTCCGAGCTGATGACGATCTGCTTGTTCGCGTTGTGCAGCGTGTTGAATGTGTGGAAGAACTCCTCCTGCGTCCGCTCCCGGGTCTCCAGGAACTGGATGTCGTCGATCAGGAGGATGTCGACGTCACGGTACCGGCGCTGGAACGCTTGGGTCTTGTCGTCACGCAGCGAGTTGATGAAGTCGTTCGTGAACTCCTCGGTCGACACGTACCGCACGAACCGCGCGTTGCCCAGCATCGTGGCGTATTGCCCGATGGCGTGCAGCAGGTGCGTCTTGCCGAGCCCGGAGCCGCCGTAGATGAACAGCGGGTTGTAGGCCTTCGCCGGCGACTCGGCCACCGCGACCGACGCGGCGTGCGCGAAGCGGTTCGACGAACCGATGACGAACGTTTCGAAGGTGTACTTCGGGTTGAGGCGGTTGCCGGCCGAGTCCCCGGCCGGCGTGGGCGTGCCCCGGCGGTCGTCGCGGCCCGTGCCGGGCGTCGACGGGCGCGGTGGCGGCATCTCGTTGCGCGGCTGCTCGTTGCGTGGCAACTCGAACTGCGCCTGCTCGTAGCGTCCGGCCTCCGACGCGGCCGCCTCGACGGCGGTGCCGGAGTACTCGCCACGCCATGAGTCGCTGGCTGGCTTCTCGCCGGGAAGGTCGAACAGCCGGTCGTGCTCCGGCCGCGACACCTCCAGGGGCGCGCGGTTGTCCAGCGCGGACCGCTCGGCGGCGGCGTGTTCCGGCCGGCCGTCCAGCGGCAGCGGGTCGCGCAGCTTGTCCACAGGAGGCAACGAGTCCCGCAGCGAGGCGGACGCGCCGTTGGACCAGTGTGATGCGGACGGCGCAGGCAGGGCCGGCGCGTCCTCGGGCGGCCGGACCGTCACGGCCACCTGGATGGCGCGGCCCAGCACCCGCGAGAGCGCCTCGGTGATGATCGGCCGGAGCCGGCTCTCGATCATGTCGCGCGAGTACGGGTCGGGCACGGACAGCAGCGCGGTGTCCTCTACGATCGCCCGCAGCCGGGTCATGCGCAGGTACGCACGCTGCTGCGCCGAGTCGATCCCATCGGCGAGCTGGTCTGTCGCGGCATGCCAGATCGCTGCGAGGTCGGTGTCCGTCACCGTTCGCGCACCCCCATCGTCATTCGCGGCCCCCCACCGCGAGTGGACAGTGCCCGGATGCTTCCCGTCGCCCCCGGCATCGTTGTCCACAGGTTTTCCACAACCTGTGTATCAACGATTCAGGTGCCGTGAACGGATCGTCCTGTTTCCTCGCCCTGTGCTGACTGTGCGGTGATCAGCGTGTACGCAGAGGTGGTTCAGGCCAGGCGCGGTCCTTCTCCCCCTTGCAAAGCGCCTGTTTGACCCGGAAAGTCCGTTGTGCCCCGTCGCCGGTCGTCGCGGTGTCTACCGGCAACCGGGCACGTTAACAGCGTTGTCCACAACCACTCAACCGTTGTCCACAACTAACCTGTGGATTTCGTCCCTGACCAGGGGTTTTGCAAACTCGGACCGGTGGATACGCGACGCTCGTCGCTGATCGTTGACGGTCGGTGAGGTGGCGCGTACCCTGTATCGGTTGGAGCACCGGTCCCTGGTAAGCTCCAATCACCGATCGACATCCCGTGGGTGCCCGGCTTCGATGGCCAGTCAGTCCACGCCAAGTCACGAAGACGGAGCCCCGACGTGAGCAAGCGCACCTTCCAGCCGAACAACCGCCGGCGCGCGAAGACCCACGGCTTCCGGCTGCGCATGCGCACCCGCGCCGGCCGTTCGATCCTGTCGGCGCGTCGCGCCAAGGGGCGCGACCGCCTTTCGGCCTGAGTCTGAACCACCACGACCGGGCCCTCCGGGAGGCAGCGTGCTTGCGGCCGCACAGCGACTGCGGCGGCGGGAGGATTTCGCCGCCACCATTCGCAACGGCCGGCGGGCCGGCCGGGGGGCAGTGGTCGTGCACTTCCTGAACCCCGGGCCGTCGCGGCCCGGGGTTGCTCCGTTTGAACCCTTGCCTACCGACACGTCGCATTTTGCGTCTTCTCCAGAACCGGCGTCTTCCTCGCTCCCGGTTCCGTCTTCGCCTGGCCCGTCAACTGGCGGCGGCCCGGTCCTCTCCGAGTCTCATGTCGAGACGTCGTCCGGCGATTTGTCGAGTGGACATGAGCCGCAGCTCGATCATCCGCAGGCCCGCCACTCACACACCGACGCCGATCATGTCGGTGCCGTGCACGCCGAGGCCGAGTGGGTCGAGCCGGTCGCGCCGGAGTCGGGCTCTGCCCGGGCCGGCTTCGTGGTGTCTAAGGCCGTCGGGAACGCCGTCGTGCGCAACGCGGTGAAGCGGCGGCTGCGGCACCTCGTCCGGGCGCGCATCGCCGCGCTGCCGGCGGGCTCGGTGCTCGTCGTGCGGGCGCTGCCCGAGGCGGCGGGGCTGAGGTACGACATGCTTGAGAGAGACCTCGACGCGGCGCTGGAAGCTGCGCGCCGACCAAAGAACCGAGGTGGCCGTCGATGAACGCCGGAGCCCGGATCGTAGCCGCTCCCATCGTCGCGTACCGTCGTTGGATAAGCCCGGCATTGCCGGCGCGTTGTCGGTTCTACCCGTCGTGCAGCGCTTATGCCCTGGAGGCGGTCAGCACCCACGGCGCGATCCGGGGAATCGGTCTCGCGATCTGGCGGCTGCTGCGCTGCCACCCATTCCACCCCGGTGGGTTCGACCCGGTGCCTCCGCGCCGGGGACACTCGCCCGAGCCCGAGTCGACGTGACTGGAGCGGTGTCGTGATTAGCAAGTTGATGGCCGGGATCTACTGGCTGATCTCGAAGGTGATGCTGTTCTGGCACACCGTGTGGGATTCGATCCTGCCTGACCACCGGGTGCTGAGCACCAACTGGCAGTGGGTGCTCGCGATCGTCTTCCTCGTGATCACCGTCCGAGTCGTGCTCTTCCCGATCTTCGTCAAGCAGATCAAGTCGCAGCGCGCGATGCAGGCGATCCAGCCGAAGATGAAGGAGCTGCAGGAGAAGCACAAGGGCGACCGGGAGACCCTCCAGAAGGAGGTCATGAAGCTCTACCAGGAGGAGAAGGTCAACCCGCTCATGGGCTGCCTTCCGATGTTCCTGCAGATCCCGGTGTTCATCGGCCTCCTGCACGTGCTGCGCCACCTCCGGCCGGGCATGTCCGACCACGGGATGCAGCTCTACGGCTGGAGCAAGGCCGAGTTCCTCAGCGCCGTCGACGCCCGCCTCTTCGACGCCCCGATCGTCGCCAAGTTCAGCAGCAGCGCGGCCGAACTGCTCGAAATCAACGCGAGCTCCACCACGGTCAAGATCGTTGCTGCCATTCTGGTCGCGCTGATGATCACCACGACCTACCTGACGCAGCGTCAGATGATCAAGAAGACGGGCTGGAACACCGACCCGCAGCAGCGCATGATCCAGAAGTTCATGCTCTACGGCATCCCGTTCTTCACGCTGACCTCGGGCTGGTACTTCCCCATCGGCGTCATCATCTACTGGGTCACGAACAACGCCATCACGCTGGCCCAGCAGTACTGGGTGCTGCACAAGTACCCGCCGCCGGCGAGCGCGACGACCAACACCACGCCGTTCAAGAGTGGTGGCTCCGCCAAGGTGGCAGAGCCGAAGCCGAGCGGGTTGGCCGCGCTGTTCAGCCGGGCCAAGGAAGATGCCGCGCAGCGGGCCAACGGCAAGGGCGCTGTGAAGGCGACCGGCGGCAAGGCCACGGGCGCCAAGGCGACCGGCGCGCAGGCCACCGACTCCGCCGCCAACGGCGCCCCGTCCCGCGCCCCGAGGCCCGGTGCCAAGCCGATCAACCCGAAGAAGGGTGGCGCCGCGAAGCGGCAGTCGGGTTGACGCGACCGCGCCGGGTCCACCCCTCAGTGGCCCGGCGTGAGGCGCTCCCCTGAAGCAACCCACCCCTCACCGACGACCTGTGACGGCGCCTCGGCGCCCCAAACATGCGGAGATGAGTTTCGTGACTGACACCACCAGCGATCTCGGCGCCGAGGCCTTGGACAAGAACAAGGACGCGGACCAGGCCCTGGAACAGGACGCCAACCTGGATGCCGAAGAGAGCGACGACGAGGACGAGGAAGGCGCCGAGGCCCCGGCCGCCGGCGGCTCCGGCCGCGGCACCGCGGACCTGTTCCGCGAGAGCGAGATCGCGGCCGACTACGTCGAGGGACTGCTGGACATCCTCGACTACGACGGCGACATCGACGAGCTGGTCGTGAGCGGCCGCCCGGTCGTCGAGGTCGTCGAGGGCGGCGACGGCTCGGGCAAGCGGCTTCAGGCCCTGGTCGGCCAGCGGGGCGCCACGCTCGAGGCGCTGCAGGAGCTGAGCCGGCTGGCCGTGTTCCGGCAGACCGGTTCGCCGAGCCGCCTGCTGCTCGACGTCGGCGGCTACCGGGCGCTGCGCCGCAAGGAGCTCGGCGCGATCGCCAAGAACGCCGCGGAGAAGGTGAAGGAGTACGGCGAGGCCGTGCGACTGGAGCCGATGAGCGCCTTCGAGCGCAAGTGCGTGCACGACGTCATCAACGCCCTCCCTGGCGTGGAGAGCGAGTCCGAGGGCGTCGAGCCGTCCCGGCGGATCGTGGTCCGCCCGACGGCGTAACACCGCATCGCAGTTTTCTTCACCGCCCCCGAGCCGCCAGTCACGGTTCGGGGGCGGTGCTGTTTATCCGGCCCGTACGCCCACCCACCCTCTGCCGTGCACGCTGCCTGGTGCGCGGCGCGGTCGGGCATACTGCGGTCGGGCATAATTGGGGGTAGACGCGACTGGCGGCACCAAGGATGGGCAACCATCGGGAAGCCTCGTCGTGGGAGTCGACCGCCTGGGCTCCCACGCTCCGCGAGGAGTCGTATGTCCGAGTCGCCCAGCGTTCCCTCTTCCTCCTCTCCCTCGCCCGCATCCCGGGCTGTCCCATCCGGGTCCAACGCGTCCGCGCCTGTCCCATCTGCGTCCGTCTCATCCGCGTCCGCGCCCGTCTCATCCGGGTCTGGGCCTGTCCCGTCCAGGTCCGTCGCGTCGGTCTCGTCCGGGTCCAGCGACCCCCAGTCCGGCGAGGGCGACACTCGGCCCGGCGGCTCCGGTGACGCTTCCGGTGGCTCTGGCCATGCCTCCGGCGGCTCCGCGCGACTGCTACCCGGCGGCCCAGTCGCGGACCAGATCCTTGCGGACGTCGAGTCCCGGGTGGCCGCCCTGCGCTCCCGCGGCATCACCCCATCACTCGCCACCATCCTCGTCGGCGACGACGACGCGAGCGCCGGTTACATCCGGATCAAGCAGCGCCAGGCGGCCGAACTCGGCTTCGACTCCCCGCACCGCCACCTCCCGGCGACGGCGAGCCAGGCCGACCTCCACACGGCGATCGATGACTTCAACGCGGATCCGGACGTCCATGCACTCCTGATCCAGTACCCGACGCCGCAACACCTCGACTACGACGCCGCCCTCATGCGCGTCGACCCGGACAAGGACGTCGACGGCATGCACCCGCTCAACCTGGGTCGCTTGGCCGCCGGCATTCCCGGCCCGCTGCCGTGTACGCCGGCGGGTATTGAGGCGCTCCTCGCCTACCACGGCATCCCTGTGAGTGGCCGCGAGGTGGTGATCCTGGGCCGCGGCGCGACCCTTGGCCGGCCACTGGCGATGCTCCTGGCCCAGAAGCGCCCGACGGCAAACGCGGCCGTGACGGTGGTGCACACCGGTGTCCCGGACTGGCCCCGGTACACCCGCCGCGCCGACATCCTCATCGCTGCCGCCGGTGTTCCGGGCATCATCCAGCCGGAGCACGTGAAGCCAGGCGCGGTCGTGATCGGCGGCGGCGTTCGCTACGAGGGCCGCCGCCTTCTTCCCGACGTCGCGGAGTCGTGCGCCGCAGTGGCCGGTGCCATCACCCCGCGAGTGGGCGGCGTAGGCCCCACCACCGTAGCCATGCTCTTCCGCAACGCCATCGAGGCGGCGGAGCGCCGTTTCACGTGAAACGGCGTAGGGGCGCGCCCTGACCGGCGGCGCGCCCCGCGCGTGTTTGTACGCACGACCCCATCCTTCGGCGGTCTAGACCGCACGTCGCAGTCCACAGACGTGCCGAGGCCCCGACGTCACCGAAGCCCGCCACCACCCCGCTGTCGGCGTCCTGTCCGCCGCTCCGCGATTCCAGCCGGTGCGTCGCGCTGTCCCTTCGCACTCCGCGCCTCCGGCTCCGCGCCCGCGCCTCCGCGCCCGCGCCTCCGCGCCCGCGCCTCCGCGCCCGCGCCTCCGCGCCCGCGCCTCCGCGCCCGCGCCTCCGCGCCCGCACCCCCGGCTCCGCGCCTCGTGCCCTGCGCCGTGCCCCTGTTTCCCGCGCCCAGGCTCGGACCCCAGGCTTGCGCCTGGTTTCGTGTTCGGGTTTCGTGCTACGCACCGCGGCTTCGAGCCCACGCCGGCGTCCTGCGCTCCGCGTCCCGCGCCTCATGCTCGTGCCCAGGTCCCGCGCTCCTGCTTCGGCCGGTGTCCCAACGGGCCCCGGGCCAGCGCCTCGCGTCTGAGCCCCGATGCTTGTGCCGGGTGCCGCACTCTTACTCCGGGCGGTGTCCCGCGTCGCGGAGCCTTGATCCGCGTGGGAATCCCTGGCGCGCGCACCACCCGTCAGTGTGCTGGCCGACCGCGAGCGTTGACTGGGTCGGCGAATCCACCGAGCGTCCAGGTTCACTTCGGTTCATCTTTGTAGCGGTCCCGTTGGTGGTTAAGGAAACCAAGCGCTGTAGGCGGCGCGCAGACCGTCTGTGGGTGCATCGTGGAGCACCTGAAAGAACGTTGACGCGCACCCGTAGGGAGCGACGTGAAAAGTGACCCTCTGGCGGGCGGGTGGGTTCTGCTGCTCGTCCAGGCTGGATGTTGAGTCGGAGTACTGACGGTTGGTGCTGTCCGGTGTTGACCCGGTGGAGGCGTGCCGGTGGTTAGGGATCAGGCGCAAGACGGGGTATCGATGGCGGGTGGAGCACGGCGGCCTGGCACTGGCCGCACTCAGTGAGAATGTCCGGTCGCGGCGGTACCTGTCGTTGCCGGAGCGGCGGCGCATCGCGACCCTGCGCCGTGACGGGCTGGGCGTGCGGCAGATCGGTCAAGGAGCCGGGCCGTTCACCGTCGACGATCAGCCGGGAGTCGCGCCGCGCTCGAGTTGGAGCCCGGAACAAATCGCCGCCTGGCTGCACACCACATTCCCGGACCGTACCGACTGGCATGTCTGTCACGAGGCCACCCACCAAGCCATCTACGCCGCCAGCTCACTCGCCGGCTGCGGAGCGGACGTCCACCGCAGAGACGGCGCTGCCGTGCCACCGAGCGACAGACCAGGTTCGTCAACCCTGGCCGGCTCATCGACCAGCGACTGGACATCGTCCTGCGCCGCGTAGGCGTCGGCGACTAGGAGTCGACCTGACCATCGGCCGCAGTAGCCGCTCGGCGATCGCCACCCTGGTCGACCGCCGCAGCCGATACCTGCTGCTGGTCGCTCTGCCCCAGGGTCACGACGCACTCGTCGCCGTGTTTGTCGGCCTACCAGCGGCGGCCGTGAGGCAGACGCTTACCCGGGATCAGGGCAGCGAGCTGGCGGCACCTGCAGCACGGCGTGTCCTTCGCCTACCCAGCAAGGACCGTGGCTGCGCGGCACCAACGAGAAAACCGAGGATCGCCATGTTGCTCTCACCGGTCGGCCGCGGACACATCATGACCCGGACACCAGCGACTGGAACGCAGGCTGTCGCGCGCCCGAGTCCGCAGCGAACGCCGAGGCCCCTGGGGTCCGCCAAACGAGCTGCCTGACGTGTACCACAGGTCACGTGCGGTGTTGGACGGCCAGGCTGGTGCGTCCAGGGCAATCAAAGCCCCGCCCGGAAACGTGGACAGGACAGTCGCCCTTGTTTCACGTGAAACACGCACGGCCGGCTAGATGGCCTTCCGACCCCGCGTCCGAGAGGTCGCGGCGGAGCATGGTTTGCTTGACGGTATGGACGGTGCAGTACCCAGCGAAATCCTCCCCGTCGCGGAGAAGGTCTTCGGTGATCGCCTTCCCGTGGCGCACCGGTTCGCGGAGCTCCTCGTGACCGATGGCGTCGTGCGTGGCCTCATCGGGCCCCGAGAGGCCCCACGTATCTGGGAACGCCACCTCCTCAACTGCGCCGTCGTCGCCGATCTCATCCCATCGGGTGCCACAGTCACCGACGTCGGTTCCGGGGCCGGTCTGCCCGGTATGGTGCTGGCAGTGGCTCGTCCCGACCTGTCCGTCACCCTGGTCGAGCCGCTCGCACGACGTACCGCATTCCTTTCCGAAGCGGTGACGGCCCTCGGCCTTGACCGGACCACCGTGGTCCGCGCCCGAGCTGAGGAGTGCGTTGGCAAGCTCCCGCTCGCCGACGTCGTCACCGCGCGGGCAGTCGCTCCGCTCGATCGGCTCGCCGGTTGGTGTCTCCCCCTCACCGCCATAGGTGGCCGGCTGCTCGCGATGAAGGGTGCCTCTGCCGCGGCCGAGATTGCCGAGCACGCGGAGGTGCTCGTCCGGCTCGGTGCGGGAATCCCGTCGGTGCGCACGTGCGGGGATGCCCTCCTCTCCGAGCCCACCACCGTGGTCGAGATCGTGCGTGAGCGGGAAGCCGCGCGTTCCAAGAAGTCCGGGGGACGCCGCGGCCGGTGACCCGGAGCGGAACCGCGGCCCCGGGCAAGGGGCAACGCGGAGGCATTCATGGTGGACGGCAGGGCGGTCGGCGTCGGTTGGCCGAGGTCGTCGATACGGCGGCTCGGCGGCCTGCTCCGCCGAGTTGACGGATTTCTGGTCTTTTGGCGCACCAGTCGGGGTGACAAGCCCAACGACGCGCCGGTCAGTCATGGCTCCGTCAGGCGAAGCGCCGTAGGCTGACCCAGCGCCACTCTTCTGTCCGACGGAACGGGCCCTGAGGAAGCCGGCCTGGACGGAACGGGTCCGAGCGGAACGCGCTCCAGGAGAGCAAGTGAAGACGGATTCGGTATCGACGGGCTGAGCTCCGATCGGCGGACTTCCGGCGGGCCGGGTTCGGATACCCAGACCTCAGGTGCGCCGGACTTCGGCTCACCGAGCGGGCTGGCACCGAAGCCGGCTCCACCGCGTTCGGCGGATGAGGCGGCCGACGGTGCACATCTTTCCGAGCGGGACGGGACTGACATGGTGCGCGACAGCGGTGATGGTCCAGGCTACGGCGATGCAGACGACCATGTTTCACGTGAAACGGGGATTGAGGGCTGGGGCGTCCGCCCCGCCGGACGAGCGGTGCCACAGCCGCGTGCCGACGGCGTCGAGGCGCCGCGGCCCGTCGAGCCGGCGCGCGGACCGGAGTCGGGGCGCGCGCCGGAGCCGGGGCGACTCGAACCTGGGCGTGTCCCCGAGGCCGGGCGCGAGCTCGGGCCGACACGCGGGGGCACGGTGGAGTTTCATGTCGCCGCCCCCTCCGAGCGATCATCAACCGGTACGCTTTACGGCCGGGGAGTATCGCCAACAGTCGACGCTTCTCCGGCCGAGGTGAGGTCCAGGCGACGGAACCCACCCTCCCCCCAGCCACACCCGCCCGTCGTCACCGCGGATATCGAGGGCGCCATGACTGACGCGTACGTTTCACGTGAAACCGAAGATCCCCCGCTGGCACAGGAGGCAAAGCGCGCCGTGGAGATTCTTAACCCAAGCGGGGAGATAACGATGCCCCGTCCACCACGGCGCCGCACGATGTGTGTGGCCAATCAGAAGGGCGGCGTGGGCAAGACGACCACCGCGGTGAACATCGCCGTCGCCCTTGCGCTGCACGGCAACCGCGTTTTGGTGATCGATCTCGACCCGCAGGGCAACGCCTCCACCGGACTCAACGTTCCCCACCACTCCGGCGTCCCGGACGTGTACGACTGCCTGATCGACGGCGCCCCGCTCAACGCGGTAACCCAACAGGTCGAGGGCATCCCGAACCTGTGGGCCGTGCCGGCGACCATAGACCTCGCCGGGGCGGAGATCGAGCTCGTCTCGGTCGTCGCCCGCGAGTCGCGGCTCAAGCGCGCCATCGAAGCGGGCGGCAACAACTACGACTACATCTTCATCGACTGCCCGCCGTCGCTCGGCCTCCTCACGGTCAACGCGCTCGTCGCCGCCGAGGAGGTTCTCATCCCGATCCAGTGTGAGTACTACGCGCTTGAGGGCGTGCAGGCGCTCACGAACAACATCGAGCTGGTCCGGTCCCACCTCAACCCGATGCTCGACATCACGACCGTGCTCCTGACGATGTACGACCGGCGCACGCGCCTGGCCGATCTCGTCGAGCAGGACGTGCGCAACCACTTCGGAGAGAAGTGCCTGAATGCCGTCATCCCTCGTAACGTGCGGGTGTCCGAGGCGCCGAGCTACAGCCAGTCGGTCATGACGTACGATCCGGGGTCCCGGGGTGCGGTCAGCTATTTTGAGGCGGCGCGGGAGATCGCGCTACGTGGCGCGCAGGGTGTGCAAGTGGGAGGGGTCGCATGAAATCCAACCGACGTGGAGGTCTCGGCCGTGGGCTCGGCGCCCTCATTCCCACCACCGCCGCGCCGGCCGATGGCGCGACCGGCACCGCGACCGCGATCGCAACGCTGCCCGCCCAGGCGGTCCCGAACGGCGCCGTTGCTGTCGAGCCGGCGGTCGAGACGCTTGCCCCGGTGCCGGGTGCCCGCTTCGCCGAGATCCCGGTCGGCGCGATCATCCCGAACCCCAAGCAGCCGCGGCAGGTCTTCGACGATGAGGCGATCGAGGAGCTGAAGACCTCAATCCAGGAGGTCGGCTTCCTCCAGCCCATCGTCGTACGCGAGCTGCGCGAGGCGGACGGCGAAAAGCAGTACGAGCTCGTGATGGGCGAGCGCCGCTGGCGGGCGGCCCAGGCGCTCGGCAGGGAGGCCATCCCGGCGATCGTCCGCGAGACGCGCGACGATGCGATGCTCCGCGACGCGCTCCTGGAGAACATCCACCGGGCCAACCTGAACCCGCTCGAGGAGGCGGCCGCATACCAGCAGCTGCTCGACGAGTTCGGCGCGACCCACGAGGAACTCGCCAAGAGTATCGGTCGCAGCCGGCCCCAGATCTCGAACACGATCCGCCTGTTGAACCTTCCGGCCCTGGTCCAGCGCCGGGTCGCGGCCGGCGTCCTCTCCGCGGGCCACGCCCGGGCGCTGCTCGGCCTCGACGACTCAGAGGAGCAGGAGTCGCTGGCGACCCGGATCGTGGCGGAGGGCCTGTCGGTGCGCGCCACCGAGGAGCTCGTCTCGCTCGCGATCTCGGAGGGCGGCTCGACCAAGAAGCAGGACGCCCCGCAGCGGCGCCCGAAGCCGCACGCGCCGGCGCTGTCCGATCTCGCCGACCGTCTCTCGGACCGGTTCGACACTCGCGTCAAGGTCGACATCGGCCGCCGCAAGGGGCGCATCACGATCGAGTTCGCGACGGTCGACGACCTTGAGCGGATCGTCGGCATCATCGGCGTGCCCGACGAGCCCTCGGCCGGTCAGCGCGAGCAATAGCAACGACCGACCGCGAATCGAGGGCCGGACCCGAAGAGGGTTCGGCCCTCGACGTTTGCCAAGCGCCTCCAGGATGCCGGCCATCGTGGCGCAGTGGGGTTCGACCGACCCTGGTCGGGCTCCGAACGCCAAAATGGGCCGTCTGGAACTCACGGGGCCAAAAATCCGGGTGGGTGCGAACCTTGAGAGAACGGCTCTCACGGAATTTTATCCACAGGGGTTATCCACAGGCTCATCCGTTTCACGTGAAACCACGTGCTAAATCGATCGCGTCCCTGTGGATGAACGCAGGCCCCTGCCAAGCGCCGAGGAGGCCGTCATCCACAGGTGGCCTTGCCCGGCCTGTGGATAACTTTCCGGCTGTCCACAGGGTACGGACACCGGGCCCCGATTCGGCTAGGGTCGGCTTCGTGCCTGAGATGCCAGCAAGCCCGGCCGCGCCCGGGACGCCCACCAATCCCGCGCACGCGTCGGCCCAGCGGTCGCCGCAGCTGCCGGCCTTCACTTATTGGCCGACGTTCCCGTTCGAGGGTGACCTCCGAGTCAAGCGCCTCCTCGAGCCCGTGCCGGTCGAGCCGCCGCGCCACGGCGACAACCCTGCGGAGTGCCGGGCGTGCGCGGCGCCCGATGAGGCGTATATCTGGGTGAGCGACCGCTGGCGAGTCCGTGCGCTCGATCGCCCCACGGGCCTGCCGGCCGTGCTGATCCTCGAGTCCCGTTCGCACCTCGACCTCGGCGACCTGCCAAACATGCTTGCCGCCGAGCTCGGCGTGATGACGGTCCGGCTCGAGCGCGCGATCCGCTCGCTCGACGGCGTCGCCCGGGTCCACGTGAACCGTTGGGGCGACGGCGCCGCGCACCTGCACGTGTGGTTCCTCGCTCGGCCGTATGGGCGGCTTCAGCTCCAGGGCACGTTCCTCGCGCTCTGGGACAACATCCTCCCGCCGATCCCCGAGGATCGCTGGCGCGAAAACCTGGCGATGGTCGCGGCGTGGCTCGCCGAGTTCGGCGGTCGGCCGCTCGCCGAGCCGCCGCGCATCAACTGGACCGTGCCGACAACGCTCGCCACGCGCGAGCGTGACGACGCGCTCGAGCCGGCCGCGGCCGCCGAGGAGAACTACGACGTCGTGGTCCCAGAGCCGGCCGCGGGCAATGGCGACGCGCCCGCCGACGTTTCGAAAGAGCCGCAGGATGAACCCGGGCGGCAGGGGTAGAACGAATCCCAGGGGTAAAAGGACCGGTGGGTGGGATCCCAGGCACGAGGAACTGTAGGCGGATGGGCTCCCACAGTGGATCGTGAGTGCGTACCATCATGACGAGCTAATGCCGGGTGCGGGTGGAGATGGGCCAATGTCGCGACGTCTCGTCAGTCTGACGCTCGACACCCTCGAGGATCTTCCTCGATCGTGCCGCGAGTGCGTGTTCTGGGAGCTCGACCCGGTCGCGGCCGACCGTGCCTGTGCCAACGGTGATCCGGGCCTGGAGAAGGAGGCCTGGGTCTCGCAGACGCTGCTCGAGTGGGGCTCGTGCGGCAAGCTCGTCTACGTCGACGGCATGCCGGCCGGTTTCGTGATGTTCGCCCCACCGGCGTATGTGCCGCGCAGTATGGCGTTCCCGACCTCGCCGGTCTCCCCCGACGCGGTGCTGCTGATGACGGCACACGTCGTCCAGCCCTTCGCCGACGGCGGGCTCGGCCGGATGCTCGTCCAGGGCGTCGCGCGCGACCTCACGAAGCGCGGCGTGAAGGCGATCGAGGCATTCGGCGACGCGAAGTTCGGCGAGGTCGACGAGGTGGGCCGTAACGAGCGCGGCTGCCTCGCGCCGGCCGACTTCTTCCTGTCGATCGGCTTCAAGACGGTGCGGCCGCACCCCCGCTATCCGCGGCTGCGCCTCGAACTGCGCACGGCCCTGTCGTGGAAGTCCGACGTCGAATACGCGCTCGAGAAGCTCCTCGGCTCGATGAGTCCGGAGTCGCTGCTCCGCCCGGTGCTCCCGGTGCGTCCGGCAACGCGCGAGATGACCTCGAGCTGAGGCGCGGGCGGCGTTACCGGAGAAGCCGCGCCACCGTAAAGCCGTAACGGCCGTGGCCGTACAAAGAACGGCCGAAGCGCGCGCGATTAGGCGGTCGGTGCCGGGGACGAACTGGTCAGCGCCCGCAGGAGGCTGACGTCGATCGAGCCCGTCGGCACGTCCGCCTCCACCGGCAGGTACATCCGCTGCACTGCGGCCATGATGGCCTCCACGACCCGGTCGCGAAACGCCGGGTCGATGAGCTGCTGCCGGTCGGAGGGCGAGGTCAGGTAGCCGACGTCGACCCGCACCGCCGGCATCTTGGTGAGCCGCAGCAGCTCCCACGTCTTCGCGTGCGTGTGGCAGTCCCGCAGCCCGGTGCGCACGACGATCTCGCGCTGGACGAGCCCGGCGAGGCGCTCGCCGACGACCGAGGTCGGGCCGGTGACGGACCCGTAGTGATACGTGGCCACGCCGTCCGCGGCCGGGCTGTGGTGCCCGTCGAGGTGGATGGAGATGAGGAGGTCGGCGCCGAGATCGTTGGCGAGCTGCACCCGGTCACGATCGCTCAGGAGGCTTACGGGCTGCGGACCCCTGGTGAGGTTCACCCGCATCCCCGCGGCCGCCAGGCGGCCTTCCAGGCGGGCCGCAAGGTCATACACGAGGTCGGCCTCCACCCACCGGAGCGGGCCGTCGGGAACCACGTTGCCGGCGTCGGGGCCGCCGTGCCCGGGGTCGATCACGATGCGCTTGCCCAGCAGCGTCGGGCCGGACTCGCGGAAGGCCTCGGCCTCGCGAAGGAGCTGCGGACGCCCGCCGATGACCTTGCGACCGAGCCGGCGCAACGCGCCGACCGTGGCCGGCCCGCATTCGCCGTCAGGCCGCAGTCCGACCTCGCGCTGGAACTGAGCGACGGCGTGCGCGGTGTGCCCGCCGTAGATGCCGTCGGCGCGGCCGGGGTTATACCCCATCTCGAGGAGGCGTTCTTGCAGCTGACGCACGTCGTCGCCGATGTAGGGGTCGGCGACGGTGTGGAACAGGGCGCGCTGGCCGAGCCGCCACCGGGCCGCGTCGAGCGCGCGCCAAGTCTCGTCGCTCACCTCGCCGTCGACGGTCAGGCCGCGGCTCTGCTGGAAGGCGCGCACCGCCCGCTCGACGTCCGCGTCGTACTCGGGGTAGCCCGCGGACGGATCCGAGGGCAGGAGGTCCTTCAGCAACTCCAGCACGACAAGAATGCCGCGGATCTCGGCTACCGCCGCTCCCCGCGCCCCGCGCCGGATTGCCCGCATATGGTCCTCCTGAAAGCCTGTGGCCCCGCGACGGAAATCGTACGTGCCCGGGCGAGCGCACCGTAATGGTGCGAATTACCCAGGCGGCGCCACACCCGCGAGGCAGCGTACTCTCCCGGCCACCCCGCTGGCGTGCCAAGAGCAAGGCGGGCCGAGCCGAAACACCGACAGCGCCCATGCCCAGGCAGGCGCGACCCACACCAACGAATCGCCCCGCCTCCGCGAGGTCCGGGAGACGGGGCGTGCGTCCGAGAGAACGCTCAGGCCGGGTCGAGCGCCGACTCGATCAGACGTACCAGCGCGCTCTTCGGGTTGGCCCCGACGACCGACCGGAACGGCTCGCCGCCCTTGAAGACGGTCAGCGTGGGCACCGAGAGGACCTGGTAGGCGCGGGCGGTCTCGGGGTTGCTGTCGATGTCGACCTTGACGATCTTCACCTTGTCGGCGAGCTCGCCGACGGCGATCTCGTTCAGCATGGTCTCGATCTTGCGGCACGGCTGGCACCATTCCGCCCAGAAATCCACCAGAACCGGAATGTCCGATTTGAGGACGTCGACCTCGAAAGTCTTGTCGCTGACGGGCTGGATGGCTCCCATGCGCTCTCCTTCTCTCAAGCTTTCAAAACCGCTGCTTACAGCGCCGCGATGAACCGTTCGGCGTCGAGGGCCGCGGCGCAACCGGTGCCGGCGGCGGTGATCGCCTGCCGGTACGTGTGGTCGACGACGTCGCCTGCGGCGAACACGCCCTCGATGTTGGTGCGGGTGCTCGGCGCGGCCACCTTCACGTAGCCCTCATCGTCGAGTTCCACCTGCCCACGGAACAGCTCGCTGCGCGGGTCATGACCGATCGCCACAAACACGCCGGCCACCGGCAGGTCGGTCTCCTCGCCGCTGATGACGTTCTTGACCCGCACGCCGCCGACGCGCCCGCCGCCGTCCAGAACCTCCGTGACGACGCTGTTCCAGAGGACCTCGATCTTCTCGTTCGCCAGCGCGCGCTCGGCCATGATCTTGCTGGCCCGGAACTCGTCGCGGCGGTGGATGATGGTGACCTTGGTGGCGAACCGGGTGAGGAAGGTCGCCTCCTCCATGGCCGAGTCGCCGCCGCCGACCACGACGATCTGCTCGTTGCGGAAGAAGAAGCCGTCACAGGTCGCGCAGGACGACACGCCGCGGCCGAGCAACTCCTGCTCGCCGGGGACCTGCAGCGGGCGCCAGGCCGAGCCGGTGGCCAGGATGACGGCCTTGGCGCGATACTCGGTCTCACCGACCCACACGCTCTTCACCGGGCCCTCCAAGGTCACCCGGGTCGCGTCGTCGGTGATGAATTCGGCGCCGAAGCGCTCCGCCTGCTTGCGCATGCTGTCCATGAGCTCAGGCCCGTTGATGCCGTCCGGGAAGCCCGGGAAGTTCTCCACCTCGGTGGTCGTCACGAGCGCACCACCGGAGGTGACCCCTTCGATCACCAGCGGCGTGAGGTTGGCACGGGCGGCATAGACCGCAGCCGTATACCCGGCGGGACCGGACCCCACGATGATCAGGTTGCGGACCTCGTCCACGGTCACTCCTCGAATCTCAGCCAGTGCCAGCAAAACGTCATCCTACGAAGCGGCAATTCCCGCTGGACGGTGACTCGTGTGCCATATCACCGTTACGGGATGGTGGTCCGGTACCGCTCGTCGGCGATGGCGCCGCCGACGCCGCAGTCGGGCCCGACCACGACGATGAGCCGCTTGCCGGCCCCGACCCGTGTGCCGTCGACGACGACCACGAGCGCTGCCTGGCCTTCGAACGCGGCGTAGTCGACCAGCGACACCTGACCACCGTATTCCTTGGTGATCGCGGCGAGGCAGGCGGCCCGGGCGGCGGGCGCGCTCAGCCGGGTCAGCGGGCCCGGCACGGCCGTCGGCGCGCTCGCCTCGAGCGGCGCGGCGCCCTCGCCCTGCACGTCGCTGTTGCCGCTCTTGTGCACGTCGGGGGCGGGCTGGCCGCCAGCGAGCTGGCCGAGCGTGGCGCGCCCATAGTCCCGGCCGCTGCTGATCAAGGGCGAGCCGCCGGCCAGGTTGGTGCGCGACCCGGAGCCCGATCGGGTCTGGCCCCCGGCGGGCGCGTCGGCGAGGCCCGGCGCCACCGACGTGCCGCTGTCCTGGCTCGCGGTGCCCATCCGGAGCGCCTGCACGCCCACGCCGCCGCAGACGATCACCGCGGCCGCCGTGGCGAGCCCGATGCTCCAGCGTGCCCGGCGACGTCTGCGCGCCTCCCGCGCCCGGGCCAGATCAACCACCGGGGCGTCCGCCGGGGGCGCGGTGATCGCCCCGGCCAGGACCGCGTCCAGCCGCTGTTGCACATCCGGCGGTACCGCCGGAGCTTCGGCACCCAGCGCGTGCAGTTCGTCGCGCATGGCGGCGTCGGCGGCCACGAGCATCGCGTATGCCTCGGCCCAGCTCGTGTCGGTGCTCACCAGGTGACGTACGTCATCCGCCTCCGCAGTGCCGTCAAGCGCCCCGCCGACGAAGTCGGCGAGCCGGTCAAGGTCGGCTTCGGAGAAGGCCGTCACGCGCCACCCTCCTTTCCGGACGCGGATGGGACGTCGCCGGCGGCGTCGGTCGCTGCCTCGGCCCGCGCCTCAGACGGCCGGACCTCAGATGGGACGCGGCCGCCGTCGACCGGGTTCCGCAGATGGCCGAGGAGCACCGCCAGCCGGGCCCGGCCGCGGGCGCACCTGCTCTTGATGGTGCCCTCCGGGACGCCGAGGATCACCGCGGCCTCGGCGACCCCGTAGCCCTGCACGTCGACCAGGACGAGCGCGGCGCGCTGGTCGGCCGGGATCTGCCGCAGCGCCTGCCGCACGTCCATCGCGGTGTCGCGGTCGGTGACCGGTGCCGGTGTGACGTCGGTCTCGGGCAGCGGCACCGTCGGGCGGGCCTGCCGCCGCCGGATGCGGTCCAGGCAGGCGTTCACCACGATCCGGTGCAGCCAGGTGGTGACGGCCGAGTCGCCCCGGAAGCCGCCCGCCGCCCGGAATGCCGACAGCAGCGCGTCCTGCAGGGCGTCGGCGGCCTCCTCGCGATCGCCGAGCGTGCGCAGGGCTACGGCCCATAGCCGGTCCCGATGCCGCTGCACCAGCTCGGCGAACGCGTTTGGATCGCCCGTGGCGTGGGCGCGCAGCAGCCATGCGTCGTCGCGCACCTCGCGCGTGCCCGGCTCGGCAACATCCACGGCACGCACCCTATCGACCAGCGCCGGTCCGCAGGGTCACTGCACGCGGACGGTTATGTCTCCGATAGCTACCCGATATCCGCCGGAGTTCTCCTTCGGCAGTTTCGTGATCCACACGAGCAGGTAGCGCGTCTTCTGCTCCGGTCCGTTGAAGAGGGTCGTGGTGCCCATGCCCTGCCGCGGCTCGCCGACCACCGTGTATTGCGCCACGGTCGCCGCGTCCTCCGCTTTGCCGCTGCCGAGGTCGGCGGTGCCGGTGCGCAACTCCCCGTCCGCGCCCGGCGTCTGCAGCATGACCTGCACCGACACGACCTTCTTGGCCTCGCCGAGGTCGATCCACACGCCCATGCCCGGCTTCGTGCCGCCGAAGTCGGCCCTCGTGTATCGCTCGGTCTTCCACACCGTGTTGGGATCCTTGTCCACGGTCTTGCCCGCGTCCTTGACCTCGGAGCGGCTGCCCGCCGGATCGACGATGCGCACGTGGGTCGGATCGATCGTCAGCTCGGTCGGCTGCCCGGGTGGCTGGGCCTGCTGCGAGGCACTTGCCCCCGACGTCGTGGGGACCGGCGTCTCCGGCGTGGCCGGGTCGCCCAGCACCCGCGCCGCGGCCAGCGTGCCGGCCAGCGCGAGCACCAGCAGCCCGACGACGCCGACGGCCAGCTTCCGCCCGGCCGGCTTCGGTGGGGCGGTGGACGCGGCCGCGGAGTCGAAGGCGTCGAAGTCGACGCGCCCGCCCTCCTCGCTCACCATCTCCTCCTCGTCGACGCCACCGAACGACGCGAGCTCACCCGCGAGCGACTCGGCCGAGGGCAGCGGAAGGTCAGCGTTGAGCAGGTCGGCGACCAGTGAGTCCAGGTTTGCCGGAACGCCGGCGCGAACCTGCCGCGGCGTCTGCAGCGCACCGGAGGAGTCGCGCACGCCGTCGGGCACCGAGTAGGAGCCGGCCTCCGCGTGTGGCCAGTATCCGGTCAGCGCGCAATACACGATCGCGCCGATCGCCCGGACGTCGGCCTCGGGCGTCGCCCCGTCGTCGGCCCGCGCGTCGGTGAGGACCACCCGCCCGTCGTTCGCGACCAGGACGGTCCCGGGGTGCACGTTGCCGTGCGCCATCCCCGTCCCGTGCAGCGCCGCGACGGCGTCGGTGACAGCCCACGCGATGGCGACCGACCGCCCGGCGTCCAGCGGCCCGGACGCGACGATGTCGCGCAGCGCGATGCCGTCCACCCATTCGCGCACGACGTAGGCACGGTGGCCCTCGTCGATCGCGTCATACACGCCGACCAGATGGGGATGCACGATGCGGCTGGCGGCGACCGCCGCGGCCAGCATTTCCTTCGCGCTCTCCCCGCCGGGGTAGCGCAGGACCACCGCCACCGGGCGGCGCAGGATGACGTCGATGCCGCGATACAGCTGGCGGCCTAGCGAGTCGTTGCCGATGTGCTCTTCGAGCTGGTATCGCTCGGCAAGGATTTCACCGACGGATGGGGTGCCGAAGGTCAGGACCTGGGGGATGCCCCCCGAAGCCTCAAGCCCTTCGTCGAGCTCAGCCACCCGTCCTCCCTTCCGATCCGTGTGCCGACCTGTGGCGTCTGTCGTAACGCGAGTCGCAGTCACTAAGCCTAAGCGCTTCGGCAGGGCGCCGGGGTTGACCTTACCTGTCGCCACTTCGGTCTCCGACACGTCATCATCTCCGGACCACCCCGCGCGAGGCCAATTGATCACCCATGCCAGGACATCACCGTCATTTACCCCTTACCGAATTTCACCGAGCCGTCGCGGTCCCCGGGTGCCACAGCCCGCGCCGGCCCAGCGACCCCGGCTGGACAGTCCATGGGCTTAGGAAATGTGACAATCGCCAATCTCTCCGCGCGACCCGCGACGCACTCCGACCCCAGCGGCCCCTCAGCCCGCTCACCGGCCAGGCCAGCGGCCAGCCCCGGCCCGGCCCGGCCTGGCGGTGCGAGGTCGTCGGCCCCGGCCCGGCCGCGCGAGATTGGCGGCCCGGCGGTGCGGACCCGTCCCGGCGGCATGCCCCATCGGCCTGGCGGGCCCGGCGGCGCGAGGCTGGTCAGGGGAGCGGGAGCGCCGTCAGCGACCCAGTCGCGACCGCACCATGCCCGCGAACTGCCGGACCTCCGGGACCTTCAGGAACATGGCGCCCGCCGTGTATCCGGCCAGCAGCACCGCGCTGCCGACCAGCAGTTGCACGATGCCCTGCAGCTTGCCCGGGTCGATGATCTGGCCGATCACCCACGAAGTCCCCAGCGCGAGCAGGCCGGCGGCGGCCGCCGCCACCCCGAGGCGGATGAGGGTGTCCAGGAGACGGCGCAGGCCCAGGCGGCCCAGGCGGCGGCGCAGGAGCACGTAGCCGACGATGAGCGTCACGACGAAGGACAGGGCCGTGCCCACCATGAGCGAGGTCGTCACCACCGCGACCGGCAGGACGAGGTAGAAGCCGATGTCCAGCACCAGGCGGACGGCCACGCCGCCGATGTTGACCAGGGCCGGCGTTTTCGTGTCGCGCAGCGCGTAGAACACACTCGTCTGCAACTGGCTCAGTGCGAACGGCACGAGGCCCAGGCCGGCCGCGGTGACCACCGAGCCCGTCGCCAGCGCCTGGTCGTAGCTGTAGCTGCCCCCTTTGAACAGCGTCACGGCGAGCGGTTGGCCGAGGACCACGTAGATCGCGGCGGCCGGGACGAGGATCACCGAGGCGAGCCGGCTGCCCTGGGCGAGCTGGTCGGTCACGTCGGCGAACCGGCCGTCGGCGGCGGCGGCGGAGATGCGCGGCATGATCGCGGTGATGACGGACACGGCGACGATGCCGTGGGCCATCATGAAGATCAGGAACGCGTTGTTGAACACGGCCGGGCCGTCGCCGCCATTGAGCTCGTTGTTCTTGGCCAGGGCCATGACGACGGTGATGCCGAGCTGATTGACCCCGACGTAGACCAGCATCCAGGAGCTGAGCTTGGCCAGCTCGCGCAGGTGGAGCTTGCGGAAGTCGAAGCGCCACTTCCAGCGGAAGCCGGTCTTGCGTAGCGCGGGCCACAGGCCGGCCGCCTGCACGACAATGCCGAGGGAGGTGCCGATGCCCAGGACCAGGATCTGGGTCACGGTGATGTTCTCGGGCGTGGGCATGTCGCCGCCGCGGACGAGCATGAACACGCCGGCCGTGGCGATGACGACGACGTTGTTGAGGATCGGCGTCCACATCGGGGCGGCGAAGTGGCCGCGCACGTTGAGGATCGCGGCGAAGATGCCGGCCATGCCGTAGAAGAAGATCTCCGGCAGGAGCAGGTAGGCCAGCACGGTGATCAGGTGGCGGTCGGCCGCCGTCACCTTGTCGCTGCCGAGCGTGTAGATGGCGGTGATCAGCGGCGCGGCGAGCACGACGATGACGGTGGCCGCGCCGAGCGCGATCGCCGCTAGGGTGACCAGCCGCTGGGCGTGCGCCTGGCCGCCGTCCGGCTCCTCCTTGCGGGCCCGGACCAGGGTCGGGATGAGCACGCTGGCCAGCACACCGCCGAGCAGCAGCTCGTAGACCTGGTTGGGCAGGTTGTTGGCGAGCGTGTAGTCACCACCGACGAACCGGCCGCCGATGGCCGCCGCGATCGCCGCCGCCCGAATGAAGCCGGTCGCCCGGCTGACCAGGCTGAGGATCGCCATCGTGCTGCTGTTGCGCACGACGGTGCCGGTGCTGTCGTCGTCGGCCGCGGTCGGCGGGGCGGTCTCCTCCACGACCGGCGCGTCGACGACCACCTGGGGGCGTGGGGTGATCAGCGGCAGGGCGACGGTTGGCGCGTTGGCCGGGTCGACCGTCATGCCCTCCGGCCGCCGGCCGACGTGCAGCCGGACGGGCTGACCGAGGTCAGCGGGGGTCGGTGCGGGTGATCGCGGCTCGGGGGCCGGTGGCAGCATCTCGGCCGACTCCTCAGGGGCGCGATGGGCGCCGCCGGTCGGGCGCAGCCGGACGGAGGGCTCGTTGTTCCAGCCCCCGTGCTGTGCCGGTTCCGTTCCCGGATCCATTCGCCACACCTCGACTCGGCCGTGCTTCCGCTCGCAGCACAGACCATAGTGGCACCCACCGACACTTCGGAGGCACGGTGGATTTCGCGCGACGGGATGCACGCGCGACCGCTACCCTCGGTGCCTGCTCACCCGTAGCGATAGGCTGTTCGACCGATGCCCGAGACCACGCGTATGACGATGTCCGAGTCCGCCCGCGCCCTGACCGAGGCCCAGCGCCGTGCCGTGCACGAGCTGCTGCGCGTCTCCCCCGTCGCCGACGAGCTCGGCCGGCGGTTCGCCAAGGCCGGCCGGGAGCTGCACCTCGTCGGGGGCTCGGTCCGCGACGCGCTGCTCGGCCGCCTCGGCGACGACCTGGACTTCACCACCGACGCCCGGCCCGAGGAGACGCTGCGGATCGTCGACGGCTGGGCCGAGTCGGTGTGGACCACCGGCCAGGAGTTCGGCACGATCGGCCTCACCCGCCGTGGGCTGCGCATCGAGGTCACGACGTTCCGCGCGGACGCCTACGACCGCGTCAGCCGCAACCCGATCGTGTGCTACGGCGACAGCCTCGCCGAGGACCTGCGCCGGCGCGACTTCGCGGTGAACGCCATGGCGGTGTCGGTGCCCGGGCACGAGTTCACCGATCCGTATGGCGGCCTGGCCGACCTCGCCGATCGCGTGCTGCGCACCCCGGGCAAGCCCGAGGATTCCTTCGCCGACGACCCGCTGCGCATGCTGCGCGCCGCCCGGTTCGTCAGCCAGCTGGGCTTCGCGGTGGCGCCGGAGGTGCGCTCCGCGATGACCCGGATGGCGAGCGACCTGTCCCGGATCACGGCCGAGCGGATCCGCGACGAGTTCGTCAAGCTCATGTGCGGCGCCGACCCCGTCGCCGGCCTGCGGCTGCTGGTCGACAGCGGCCTGGCCGAGCAGTTCCTGCCGGAGCTGATCGGCCTCAAGCTGGAGATCGACGAACACGCCCAGCACAAGGATGTGTACGAGCACACGCTGATCGTCGTGCGCAACGCGATCGCCCACGAGCGCGAGGGCGCCGACTTCACGCTGCGCATGGCCGCCCTGATGCACGACGTCGGCAAGCCGGCCACGAAGGCGATCGGCCCGGACGGCGGGGTGAGCTTCCACCACCACGAGATCGTCGGCGCCCGGCTGACCAGGCAGCGGATGAAGGCGCTGAAGTTCTCCAAGGACCTGATCGGTGACGTCGTCGAACTCGTGGCGCTGCACCTGCGCTTCTACGGGTACGGCCGGGGGGAATGGACGGATTCGGCCGTGCGCCGCTACGTCACCGACGCCGGCCCCCTGCTGTCCCGGCTGCACAGCCTCACCCGGTCGGACGTGACCACGCGCAACCGGCGCAAGGCGGCGCAGCTGGCGGCCGACTACGACGCGCTGGAGGAGCGCATCGCGCGCATCGCGGCCGAGGAGGACCTCGCGAGGGTGCGGCCCGACCTCGACGGCAACGCGATCATGGAGCTGCTCGGGGTGCCGCCCGGCCCGATCGTCGGCCGCGCGTGGCGTCACCTCAAGGAGCTGCGCCTGGAGCGGGGCCCGCTCGAGCACGACGAGGCGATCGCGGAGCTGCTCCGGTGGGCCGAGGCCGAAGGCGTCACGCCACCCGGATCTCGCTGATCCGCACGGGGCGAGCTTGGGCGGCCCGTCCCGGACGTCCGGTCGTCGTCCCGGCGGTGGGCGGCTCGCCGACCCGGGCGCGGGGCCCCGGCCCCGGCCCCGAGGCGCCTCTGCTCGCGGAGGTCACCGATCCGTCGACCGACCCATGCCCCGAGACGAACAGGAACCCCCGGCTCGGGTGCGCCCGGTGGCCACGGATCGCGGGGTTTCGATGGGGCTAGCTTTGTGCAATCGCGCGACTACATAAAGCGACAGGCTTATTGCTTGTTGCTTTGTCGGAAGCCCGACCCCCGATGCGTCGTGCATGTGGCGATTCAACCGCTTCTGCGCGTAGACCGGGTCGGCTACCGTCGCTAGCACGAATCTCCTCGCCGGCCGCAACCCCTGGGCCGCAAACCCTTGAATCACCTGATATCTGGAGGCAGACATGCAGCCGTGTCCCACCTGCGGCGGCATGGGCATTGATGCGAACGGCTACTGCACGCAGTGCCGCACCTATCGAGGCGTCCCGCAGGCGCCACAGCAGCCGACGACCGGCACGCCCTACAGCGGCGCACCGTACGGCGGACAGCAGCCCTATGCCGGATACCCCACCAGCTCCGGACCGTCATACTCCGACCCGGTCAGCGCCCCGCCCACCAGCTACGGCGCGACCTACGGTGCCTCGTCCGGCAGCGGGTCGAGCCGCAACAAGTTTCTGACCCCGATCCTGGCGCTCTCCGGCGTGGTGGTGATCCTGGTCGTCGCGATCGTCGTGGTGGCCGTGGTGAAGAACCGCGGCGACGACAAGAAGAACACGTCGCAGGCCAACTCGACCACCGGGCCGGCCGCCGGCAACAGCGCCAAGGCGAGCGTGAAGCCGTCGGCCGCGATTGACCAGTGCCTGGTCGGGACGTGGACGACGAAGACGTACACCCAGCAGATGGCGATGGACGGCGTCGGCAACGTGCCGGTCACGCTGCAGAAGAACGGCTCGACGATCAAGTTCACGGCGGATGGCAAGCTGACCGAGACGTACAAGGAGAGCACGTTCACCGCGAAGCCCACCATCCAGGGACAGGATGTGGCGATCACTATCACGGTGAACGCGACGGTGACCTCGAACGTTGCGACAACGAGCGGCAGTATCGCCTACTCCGACGTCTCCGCGACCGGCACTATCAACACAAAGGCACCATCGGTAAACCTGGATGAGACCCAGCCGTTCGAGGCGGATGACAACCCGGCGAAGTACACCTGCAACGGTGACAACCTCACTATGAGCACGTCGCAGGTCAGCCTTACCGCGACGAAGAGCAGCACCAGCTAACGAGCCGTGGGCTCGACCGCCCCGCCGGGGCCGGCGACGTCGTTGCCGACCCGGCGGGCCCAGCGGCCGCCCAGCGCCGCATACCCGGCCGCGGCCAGCACATATCCGGCCGCGACCACGATCAGCACCGGCGCCGACCGCCCGTTGTCGGGCAGGGTGAGCGCGCCGAGGTACATGCCGGCGACGAGCGTCACGTTGAAGGCGGTGTCGTTGATGCTGAACACGCGACCGCGGAACTCGTCGGCGCACTCGTGCTGCAGCGACGTGTCGGTCACGATCTTGATGCCCTGTGCGGCGAGGTTGGTCACGAACACCGCGCCGAGCAGCAGCAGCGGGTCGAAGGGTAGCCCGAAGGCGAGAATGCCCGCACCGGTCGTGGCGAGCAGGATCGTCACCCAGCGCCAGCCGCCGATCCGGCGTGTGACCGAAGGCGTTACGAACGACGCGATGAGCATGCCGACGCCGCCCGCGGCAAAAGCGTTGGCGATGGTACCGAAGGAACCGCTCGTGGTGCCGCCGTTGTTGAACACCGTGCGGAAGAGCAGCAGGCAGGCGAGCAGGATTACCCCGTACAGCAGCCGGAACATCGCCTGCGCGAGCATCAGGTAGGCGGCGCCGCGCCTGGCCACGAGGTGTCGCACGCCGGCCGCCGTGCCGCGGCTGGCCTCGGTCAGGGCCGTGAGGATCGAGCCATCGCGCCGGCCCTTGGCGTCCGGGCCGAGTTCGTCGGGGCCGAAGGACGCTCGCCCGACGAGCGCCGAAACCAGGTAGAAGGCGGCAGCACCCGCGGCGACCAGCGCATATCCGTGATACGACGTGTGCAGGACCGTCTTGATGAGCACCCCGCCCGCGCCGATGCCGATCGAGAAGCTTAGCGAGCCGAGCGTGCCGGCGAACGAGTTGGCGGTCACCAGCATGTGGTCGGCGACCACGTGCGGCGTGGCGGCGGACAGCCCGGCCAGGAAGAACCGGTTGAGCCCGATGACCACGAGCGCGAGCAGGAACGCTCTCGGTGACTCGTTGCCCCGCCAGATGTACAGCGCGATGGGCAGCACCAGCGCCGCGCGGACCAGGTTGGCGACGTTGACGATCGAGCGGCGGCGCCAGCGGTCCAGGAACACCCCGACGTACGGGCCGATGAGCGAGTACGGCAGCAGCAGAATCGCGAAGCCCGCCGCGATCGCCATCCCCCCGGCGCGCCGCTCGGGGTTGAACAGCACGCTGCCGGCCAGCGCGCCCTGGAACAGTCCGTCGCCGACCTGGGCGATCATCCGCACGGCGACCAGCCGGCGGAATCCCCGCTGCCGCAGCACGGCGCGCACGAAGTGCGCCTGCGCTTGGACGACGAGGGTGGCGGACACGGCAAAAGCCTACGGTGCCCGGAGGGCGGCGCGACCAGCGCGAGGCGAAGAGGGCCCGCGCCACGCGGCGCGGGCCTCCGGAATCACTCCGTCGTCAGGACTTCGGCGCCTCGACGGCGGGCCGGCCGTTGATCGGCTCGGCGTCCTCCGCCAGGCCACCCAGCCGGCTCAGCAGCTTGGCCAGGTCGATGCCGGTCAGGTCGGTGCCCAGCTGCAGGCCCTGGGCGACGTTGTTCGCCACCGACTTGGTCAGCGACGACGCGCCGTCGGTCGAGATGACCGTCATCTTGTCGATGTTGGACATCGGGTCGCTGGCCGCCTTGACCACGTCCGGCATCACCCGGACGAGGAGGTCGAGGATCGCGGCCTCGCCGTAGGTGGCGAAGGCGTCAGCCTTGAGCCTCATCGCCTCGGCTTCGGCCTGGCCGCGGGCCAGGATCGCCGACGCCTCGGCCGAGCCTTCGCGCTCCAGCGCCTCGGCGATGGCGACGCGCCGGCGCTGCTCGGCCTCGCCCTCCTTGGCGCCCTCGATCGCGTTGGCCTCGGCGAGCGCGGCGCGGCGGGACCGCTCGCCCTCACCGGTGAGGCGGGCCTGTTCGGCGGAGGCCTGCGCGGCGGCGATGGTCGCCTGCCGCTGCGCCTCGGCATTGGCGATCGCGGCGTTCTTGGCCGCCTCGGCCTCCTGCTCCACCCGGTACCGCTCGGCGTCGGCCGGCTTGCGCACCTCGGTGTCGAGCTGGCGCTGCTTGAGCTCGGCGTTGCGCTCGGCCACCTTCTGCTGCTCGGCGAGGATGGCCTGGTCGCGCTCGGCCTGGGCGAGCGGGCCGGCGGCCGCCGACTTCGCCTTCGCCGCGTCGATCTCGGCCTGGATCCCGGCCTGCTTGAGGGCCAGGTTCCGGTTGGCCTCGGCGATGGCCTCCTCGGACTTGAGCCGCTCGGACTCGGCGGCCTGGCGCGCGTGCGCCTCGGCGATCGCCGCGTCGCGCAGCACCCGGGCGGCCTCGGGCCGGCCCAGGTCGGCGAGGTACGAGCCCTCGGCGAAGA
Organism: Dactylosporangium sp. NPDC051484; assembly: GCF_040689395.1. Lineage (NCBI taxonomy): Bacteria > Bacillati > Actinomycetota > Actinomycetes > Micromonosporales > Micromonosporaceae > Dactylosporangium > Dactylosporangium sp. NPDC051484. The sequence continues at coordinate 117,960 of NZ_JBFAZX010000022.1, forward strand.
TGTCCTGTAGCTGGAAGGTGTCCAGCACCAGGCCCTGGTTGGTCAGCGAGTGCTCGGCCTCCTCTGCGACCGCGCTGGCGAACGCCGTGCGGTCCCGGATGATCTCCTCGATCGTCAGCCGGCCGACGATCGAGCGCAGCGCACCGGCCAGGACCTCGCTGGTGAACAGGTCGATGCCCTGCTGCTGGTTGAGAAAGCGCTGCGCGGCCGCGCGGATGGCGTCCTCGGTGCCGCCGACCTTCACGATCGCGACGCCCTGCAGGTTGGCCCGGATGCCCTGCTTGCTCACCGCGCCGGTGATCTCGACGTGGATGCGGCGGCTGGACAGGTCGAGCACCTGCAGCCTTTGCACGATCGGCACCACGAAGACCGAGGCGCCCATGACGACCTTCTGCCCGGACAGGTCCGTCGAGCGCGTGCCGTCGACGGCCTGCACCGACTTGCCCTTGCGGCCGGTGATGATGAACGCCTCGTTCGGGCCGGCCACTTTGATGCGCGAGACGATGAAGAGCACCAGGAACAGGACCAGCAGCACTGCGCCGCCGATCGCGACGAGCAGGACGGTATCCATCCGCTTCCTTCTTTTCCGGAGGGGGTTCTGACGATGTACGGGGGTCTTCCGACGATTTACAGGGCGGTTTCTTCGACGATCACGCTCGTGGAGCTGGTCGCCTCCAGCACGAGGACCCGCGCACCGAGCGGGATGGGCCGGTCCGCGCGGGCGCTGAGCTTGACCGGCTGGCCGCCCAGCGAGATACGCACCTCACCGAAGCCGTTGCCCGAGATGGGCGTGACGACCACGCCGGTGGTGCCGATCATGTCGCGCTTGGTGGGGGTCGCGTCGGTGCGCATGTTGATCGCCATGCGGGCCAGCCGGGTGGCGATCCAGGCGGTCGGCACCGCCGCGACCAGGCCCGCGACGGCGGGCACCAGCGGGCTGGAGGAGCCGGTGAGCGCGCTCACCGCAGCGCCGGCGAAGCCGAAGGCGCCGATGAAGCCGGCGACGGCGGGCAGGGAGAAGGGCCCGGCGGCATCGGGATGGCCGAAGTGGAAGAGGTCGCCGATGAGCACGGACACGGCCAGCACCACGACGCCGACGCCGCCGATGACGAGGAATGTCGTCTCCACCGTGCCTCCCCTCAACGACAACTGCAGGGTAACCCTGTTGTGCCACCCGGGGCGTCGGCGAAAGGGGCACAATGGGCGCCGTGCGTTGGGCTGAGGTGCAGGCGCCGATCGATGCGCTCGGGATCGCGGTCGACGAGACCGGCGTATGCCGAGTCCAATTCGGGGGCGTGCCGCCGAACGTGACGGTCTCGGCGCCGGACGAGGTGCTCGCGCGCGCCACCGACGAACTCACCCGCTATTTCGCAGGCGAGGACGTCGCATTCACGGTGCCGTTGTCGGTGCGCGGCGGCTCGGAGTTCGAGCGCGCGGTGTGGCGGCAGCTCTACGCCATCCCCTACGCCGAGATGCGCACGTACGGCCAGATCGCGGCCGCCGTGGGCGAGCCGGACGCGGCCCGCGCGGTGGGCACCGCCTGCAACCGCAATCCGATCCCGGTCATCATCGCCTGCCATCGGGTCGTCGGCGCCGACGGCAAACTGGTCGGCTTCGGCGGCGGCCTGTGGCGCAAGAAGGTCCTGCTGGAACTCGAGGCCCGAGTGCGCATCGAGCGCGAGTTCGGCCTCGGCTGAGAAACGCGAAGGACCGGCCCGCGGAAACGGACCGGCCCTTTTGCGGTACCGAATGATCTAGCGCTCGATTTCGCCCTTGATGAACTTTTCGACCGACTCGTGGGCGTCGTGGTCGTTGTACTGCACGGGCGGCGACTTCATGAAGTAGCTCGACGCCGACAGGATCGGGCCGCCGATGCCGCGGTCCTTCGCGATCTTCGCGGCGCGCAGCGCGTCGATGATGACGCCGGCCGAGTTCGGCGAGTCCCAGACCTCGAGCTTCAGCTCCGCGTTCAGCGGCGTGTCGCCGAACGACTTGCCCTCGAGGCGGATGTACGCCCACTTGCGGTCGTCGAGCCACGGCACGTGGTCGGACGGGCCGATGTGCACGTCGGACTTCACCATCTCGTGCGGGATCTGCGACGTCACCGACTGGGTCTTCGAAACCTTCTTCGAGACCAGGCGCGTGCGCTCCAGCATGTTCATGAAGTCCATGTTGCCGCCGAAGTTGAGCTGATAGGTGCGCAGCAGCTCGACCCCGCGGTCCTCGAACAGCTTGGCCAGCGCCCGGTGCACGATCGTGGCACCCACCTGGCTCTTGATGTCATCGCCGACGATCGGCAGGCCGGCGTCGGTGAACTTCTTGGCCCAGACCGGGTCGGAGGCGATGAAGACCGGCAGCGCGTTCACGAAGCCGCAGCCCGCGTCGATCGCGGCCTGCGCGTAGAACTTGTCGGCCTCCTCGGAGCCCACGGGCAGGTAGGACACGACCACGTCGACCCGCGCCTCGCGCAGGGCGGCGGCCACGTCGACCGGCTGCTCGTCGGACTCCTCGATGATCTCGCGGTAGTACTGCCCCATGCCGTCGAGCGTCGGGCCGCGCTGGACGGTCACGCCGGTGGGCGGTACGTCGCAGAACCTGATGGTGTTGTTCTCGCTCGCGCTGATGGCCGCGGCGAGATCCTGGCCGACCTTCTTCGCGTCGACGTCGAACGCCGCCACGAACTCGACGTCGCCGACGTGGTAGTCGCCGAACTTGACGTGCATCAGACCCGGTACCCGGTCATTCGGGTCGGCGGTGCGGTAGTACTCCACGCCCTGGATCAGGGACGAGGCGCAGTTGCCGACACCGACGATGGCAACGCGGACGGAGCCCATCGCGGATGCCTCCTTCTTGTTGTTCACGATGACCGCTCCGGATCTTGTGCCGAAGGCGGCTGAGGGGTCGTGCCATTGCGTTCGTTCGCAATGAGCTCTTCGAGCCAGCGGACCTCGCGCTCGCAGGCCTCCAGGCCGTGGCGCTGTAATTCGAGTGTGTATGTGTCGAGCCGCTCGGCGGCCCGGCTGAGCACGTCGCGCATGCCCTCACGGCGCTCCTCGACGCGACGCCGGCGGCCCTCGAGGATCCGCAGCCTGGTCGAGGGGTCGGTGCGTGCGAAGAACGCGAAGTGCACCCCGAAACCGGCCTCACTGTCGTAGGTCTCGGGGCCGGCGGCGCTGAGCAGGTCCTGGAACCGCTCCTTGCCTTCCGCGGTGATCGTGTAGACCACGCGGCCCCGCTTGCCAGTGAGCAGGGGAACCTCTTCGGTGCTGGCCGACATGCCCGTCGGCGGCGCACCCTCGCTGATCCAGCCGCCCGCCTGAAGGCGGCGCAGCGTCGGGTAGAGCGAGCCGTAGCTGATCGCGAAGCGGAACGCCCCCAGCTTGGTCGTCAGTTGCTTGCGCAACTCGTAGCCGTGCATCGGGGACTCGTGCAGGAGACCCAGGATCGCCAGTTCGAGCACCTCGGCCTCCCTTCCGTAACCGGCCCGATGTATCGGTCCGATACATCGAACGGTAAGCCGATACCCCGAACGGATGCAACAAAACTGACGAGGTGGGCCTGAACACAGCGCTGATCGGCTATCAAACGGTTACCGATTGTGACTGAGGTCGCCCTCGGCCGCAGGACCGCGTACCCTCGGGCGCATGCGTACCCAGCGTCAGGTCGTGGACTTCTCCTTGCGGAGACGCGCCCTGCTGCGTGAGGTGCAGTCGGGCCGCGTCGGCACCTATGAGGTGTGCGACGCATCGCCATACCTGAAAAGTGCAGCGAAGTTCCACGGCGAGCCGACGGACGAGCTTTGCCCCGTCTGCCGCCGCGAGAACCTCACCCATGTGCACTACATCTATGGTGACGAGCTGCGGCAGTCCTCCGGACAGGCCCGCCGCCTCGCCGAGTTGCCGATCCTGGCGATGACGCTGAGTGAGTTTCACGTTTACGTGGTGGAGGTCTGCCGCGCGTGCGGCTGGAACCACCTCATCGAGCAATACCTCCTCGGCCGCGACGGGCTCGCGGCCGGGCCGGACGACGGCGAGCGGCCGTCGCGCCTGCGGGGAGGGGCGGCCGAGTGAACCTGTTACGCGTGACGAAGCGTTGTCACGGGGACAGGACTGAAAGCGCGGACCCCCTGCTGGGGTCCGCGATGCGTGGCAACAACGCCACGGCGGCCAGGCCGCCCGGCGAGTGGCTCAGGTCACACACGACGGCGACGGAGCATGCGACGACGATGCAACCGGCAAGGTGGGACGAATGAACTACGGTGACCCGAGTAACCCCCAATCGGGCCGCGCGCAGGTTCCTGGAATCCAGCCGGGACCCCCAACCTCCGGCCCCCCGGCCTCGTCGGCCGGACGGGCCCAGGTCGGGCGCGCGAGCGTGGGACGGGCGGACCCCGGCGGCGCCAGCGGCTCCGCGAGCGTCGGTTCGGCACGCGTGGGCCCGCCAGGCGCCAGCGGCTCCGCGAGCGTCGGTTCGGCACGCGTGTCGCCCCCGAGCGAGCCGACCACCGGCCGCGCCTCCGTGACCGGCTCGGCGTCGGTGCCCGGCGCGGCGGGCCGCGCCACCGTCGGCCGCGCCGTCGTCGGCTCCGCGTCGGTCGGCGCGCCGATGGGCGGCGACATTATCGACGGGCCGGGCGGCTCGGGCGGCTCCCCGCCGAAACGCTCGGGTGGCAAGGGTGGTTCCGGTGGCCCGAGCGGCCCCAGTTCGACCGTCAAGGCCAAGAGACGCCGTCGCCGCAACATCCTCATTGTCTCGATTGCCGCCTTCATCATGATCGCGGGCATCGGCATGGTCAGTGGCACGTATTACTGGGACAAGGTCGCACTACCCGCCGACATCACGCTGAACCAGTCGACGACCATCTACTACTCCGACGGTGTCACCCCAATGGGGCGCATCGGCGAGGAGAACCGCACCGTCGTGCCGCTGGACAAGATTCCGGAGCACGTGCGGCACGCGGTCGTCGCGGCCGAGGACAACACCTTCTACACGAACGCCGGCGTCGACTACAAGGGTGTCGTCCGCGCGGCCTGGAACAACGTGACCGGCGGCGACCGGCAGGGCGCCTCGACGATCAGCCAGCAATACGCACGGCACTGGGCCGAACTCGAGGGCGTCACCTACGCGCGCAAGGTCCGCGAGGCCGTCATCGCGATGAAGCTCAACCAGCAGTACAAGAAGGACGACATCTTGGCGATGTACCTCAACATCGTCTACTTCGGCCGCGGCGCCTACGGCATCGAGGCGGCCTCCCAGGCGTATTTTGCCAAGCCGGCCGAGAAGCTGAGTATGGCCGAGGGCATGGTCCTGGCCGGCCTGATCAAGAACCCCGAGGGCAACGGCAAGGGCAGCCCGTTCGACCCGAACATCAACAAGGAACAGGCGGAGGGCCGGTTCAACTACATCAAGGGGCAGATGCTCAAGCTCAAGTTCTGCTCCGAGGCCGACGCGCCGACCAAGATGAAGTACCCGGACAAGGTGATCACGCCGGCCGAGGCGCGGGCCAACTCCGTGCAGTCGCAAAACCTCAACAAGCCCGAGGGCCTGATCATTCACCACGTCCTCGGCGAGGTCGCGGCGCTGAAAGACCCCACGACCGGCGCGCTGATCTACGAGGACACCGACGCCGACGGCAAGAAGAACTTCGACAAGATCCGCAACGGCGGCCTCAAGATCGTGACCACGATCGACAAGGACATCCAGCCGATCGCGGTGCGCAAGGCGAGCCGTAACAAGGATTCGCGGATGAACGGCCAGCGGGACAACCTGCAGGCCGCACTCGTCGCGATCGAGCCGGGCACCGGCGCGGTGAAGGCGTATTACGGCGGCGACAGCGGCAACAGCAACGACTACGCCGGCTACTACAACGACCCCGTTCTGGGCGATGGCAAGGACAGTTGCTGCGGCGGTCACCCGCCGGGCTCGACCTTCAAGGTCTACACGCTCGCCACCGGCCTGATGGCTGGATACAAGATCGACTCCATGTGGAACGGCGACTCGCCGGCGGACTTCCCGAACAGCGGCCGCACGATCAAGGGCGGAAACCCGGTCAAGAACGCCGGCGACGGCTCCCAGTCGTCACCGAAGTGTGAATCGGGTAGCGGTAAGTGGTGCACCCTCGCTGAGGTCACCGAGTTATCGCTCAACGTGCCGTTCTTTGCGCTCACCGAGAAGGTCACCCCGGCCAAGGTGATCGACACGGCGCGCGCCGCTGGCATCACCGACATGTGGGCGACCGTCGACAACAAGTCACAGAAGATCGACCTGGTGGCCAACGATGGCGCCAAGGTGTCGCCGACGTACTTCCAGACGGAGGTCGGCTTCGGTCAGTACCCAGTGACCGTGCTGGAGCACGCCGGCGGCATCGCCACGTTCGCGGCCCGCGGCGTGGCGGCCAAGACGCACTTCCTCAAGGAGGTGTGGTCCGAGGGCAGGAAAACCTACGGCGAGATCATCAACCCGAAGCGCATCCCGGGTTTCACCGACCAGATGGCCGACGACCTCAACACGGTGCTGCAGCGAGTGCCGAAGCACTACAAGCTTTATGCGCACGATCAGCGCCAGATCGCCGGCAAGACCGGCACCTGGCAGTTCGGTGGCAACAACGGCGCGGGCGGCAACGCGCATGCCTGGATGGTCGGCTACAGCGCCTACGACCCGGCCAAGAAGTCGCCTGGCCTCGCGGTCGCGGTGTGGGTCGGCAACAGGGCCGAAGAGCAGGCGCTCAAGGAAAAGGGCAGCAACAAGGACATTATCGGTGGTACGTTGCCCGGCCCGATCTGGCGGGACTTCCTCGACGAGGCGCTGACGCAGATCAAGGCGCCGAAAATCAACTTCAGGCCGCCGGCGAACACCGGCCGGATCGACGTCGGCACCGGCATCTCGCCGCAGCCGGTCGCCCCGCCGCCGGCCGACCCGAACAACCCGGGCGGTGTCCCCGGCCAGGGCGACCAGGGCAACTCGGGCAACCCGGGCAATCCGGGCGGCACTCAGGGCCCGGGCGGCAACGGGGGCGGCGTCGTCCCGACCGTCGATCCGACCCGAAGACGCTGATAGGTAGCGGGGGTTGCGGTGTGCGGCCACGGAACCGGCGGTATGTTCGCCCAGACCGTGGCCGCAGTCTTTGGGGGTGTGCGTTGGACACGGGCAGGCGCAGGGCCGTCCGGTGGGTGCTGCTCGGGCTCTTCGTGGCGCTGGTCGTCTACGGCCACATCTGGTATCGCAACCGTCACGACTGGTTCGACCTCGGCATCTACCGCCAAGCCGTGAGCTTCTGGCTCGACGGTCACGACATTTACGACTACGTCAAGCCCGACGACACCCAGGGCTCGCTCGGCTTCACCTACCCGCCCTTCGGCGCGCTGGTCCTGGTGCCATTCGCGGTGCTGTCCTGGATACCAGCCGTGGTGCTCTACAGCGTGGTCACGGTCGCGGCCGTGCTCGTCACGACGTACTGGCTGGTCGCCCCGGTCGCCCGTGGCAAGGGCTGGGAGCTGCCGTTCGCCTTGATCCTGGCCCTGACCGTGATCAGCGTGTTGGAGCCGATCCGGGAGAATTACACGTTCGGCCAGATCAACATGGTGCTCGTCCTGCTGATCCTCGCCGACCTGCTCGTGCTCATGCCGAGGGGCAGCCGGTGGGCCGGTGTGCTCATCGGCCTCGCTGCCGCCATCAAGCTCACCCCGGCCATCTTCATCGTGTACCTGCTGATCAGCCGCCGATACCGGGCCGGCCTGACCGCGATCGCGAGCGCCGCCGCGGCGACCCTGCTGGCGGTGGCCGTCATGCCGCGCGGCTCCGTCGACTTCTGGACCGACGCGCTGTGGCAGGGCGAGGGGATCGGCAACGCCGCGTACACCTTCAACCAGTCCCTCTACGGCATGCTCGCCCGCCTGGCCGCCCCGCACGACCCGAACCGGCTGCTCTGGGCCGCGCTGGCGCTGCTCACGCTCGGGTTCGGGCTGTGGCGGGCGCGCCGGGCCGCACTCGCCGGCGACGAGGTCGTCGGCCTGACCATCACCGGCATCGTGGGCTGCCTGATCAGCCCGATCAGCTGGGTCCACCACATCTACTGGTTCGTGCCCGCGCTGATCGTCCTCGCTGCGGCCCGCCGCCGCGCCTGGTTCGCGGTCGTCATCGCGGTCACCGTCGGGCTCGGCCTGGTCTCCTGGTTCGAGCAGGGGTTGCCGCCGGACCCGTGGAGCCACGGGATGCAGGGGTTCCTGATCGAGAACTGGTACCTGCTGTTGATGGTGGCGCTGCTCTTCGTCCTGCCGATTCGCGCGGATTCCCGCGTCGAGCCGGGGCTTTCACCCGCGTCCGAGCCGGCGACGGTACGGTGACACGATGCCGATGAGTTCGGGCCAGCCGAGCGTGCGCCCAGAGCATCTAGTCGATGAGCCCGCCAACTCCGACCGCTTCGTCGCCGGCCTCTCCGAGTCGATCGGCGGCCCGCTCGGCAACCATGCTGTGCGGTCCCGCCGGCTACCCGGCGGTGGCCGGTTCTGGACCCCGGCCCGCGTCGTGCTGCTGCTCATCTGCGCCATGCTGAGTTTCCACTGGGTGCAGAAGTCCCCCTGCCGCGACGCTGCCTGGGCGGACATGGCGCAGTACAAGTACTTCTGCTATACCGACGTCCTCGCGCTCTACTACGCCGAGGGCCTCAACGAGGGCCAGGTGCCCTACGTCGACCACCAGGTCGAATACCCGGTGCTGACCGGCGCCTTCATGGGCGTCCTCGGCCTGCCGGTGCACGACCTGCACCAGCGGGGCGTCATCCAGAACGACGGGCAGGCCTTCTACGACATCAACGCCATCGTGCTCGGCGCCTTTGGCGTCGCGGCCGTCGCCGCGACGCTCGCGGTGCGCCGCCGCCGGCCCTGGGACGCGGCCCTGCTCGCGGTCGCCCCAGCCCTGTTCGTGTCGGCGACCGTCAACTGGGACCTGTTCACGGTCGGGCTCACCGCCGTGGCCATGGTCTACTGGGCGAAACGAAAACCTGTGCTCGCCGGCGTGTTCCTCGGCCTGGCGACGGCGGCGAAGTTCTATCCGATGCTGATCGTCGGCGCGCTGCTCGTCCTGAGCATTCGCACCGGCAAATGGCGAGACTTCTTCGTCACCGTGGGCACCGGCGTCGCCACCTGGACGGTGTTGAACGCGCCCGTCGCGTACTTCTTCTGGGACTCGTGGGTCAAGTTCTGGGAGTTCAACCAGTTGCGCGGGATCGACTGGGGCACCCTGTGGTACATCGGGGCGCACTTCCCGCGCGGAGGCGGCCAGTACGGCTTCCCGTTCTTCCAGAACCTCGACGTCGACCCGGAGCACTCGACGCTGAACACCCTGTACTTGGGGCTGTTCCTCATCTGCTGCGCGGGGATCCTCCTCCTCGGGCTCACCGCGCCGAAGGAGCCCCGCCTGGCGCAGCTGGCGTTCCTGATCGTGGCGGCATTCCTGATCACGGGCAAGGTGTGGTCGCAGCAGTACGTCCTGTGGCTGATCCCGCTGGCCGTGCTCGCCCGACCACGCTGGGGCGCGTTCCTGGCCTGGCAGGTCGCGGAGGTCATCTACTTCGTGTCCTTCTACGGCGAGCTCATGGGGGCATCGGGCCGGCAGGTCTTCCCGGAGGGCGTCTTCGTGCTCGCCTCTCTTCTGCGCCTGGTCACCCTCGCCGTCCTGGTCGGGTACGTCATCCGCGATATCCGGCGACCCGAGGAGGACGTGGTCCGGCAGACGTACGAGGGCCAGGACCCCGACGGCGGCGTCTACAACGAGGATCCGATCGACGCCGACCTGCTCGAGCCGCCGCCTGCCCCGGCGCTGGCCCGGGCAGGCTAGCCCGTTTCACGTGAATCGACGGCCCGGCTCGATGCGCGCATCGAGCCGGGCCGTCGTGGGGGGTGTTGAGGCGGGGATAGGGAGATGACACCGGTTTAAAACACTAAACAAAGGACGAAAATCGGATGGCCGGGTAGTGGTTGG
>NZ_JBFAZX010000023.1:0-126994 GCF_040689395.1 Dactylosporangium sp. NPDC051484
CAAACTCTCCAACAAAATCTACGTTGGTGAATCAATCACCCGGCAACAAACATGTTGTCACCAAAGGAATCCCAGACACAAACCTCTACGAGGCCTATGCCACGGGGTAATAATCATTTGGCACTGGCTTAACAAGCACCCTGTTGAGTTCTCAAACAACCAACACACACCGTCTATCTTCGCCTCATCTCGAGGCTCCGATTTCTCGGGGCGATGTCGCTAATCTACTCGATCGACTTCGCAAAACCAAATCCGGGGAATCGGTTCGCATCGCTCGAACTTGCCCAGGCGAATCCATACTCACCCATTCGAGTGATCTCGATACGCTTGGTTTGGCCTTTGCAGGCCGGCCGATTACCGCTCAGCGGTTCGTCCGGTTCCCTGCGGGCCAACTTACTTTACCCGGTCGTTGTCGCCTTGTCAATCCGTGTCTTACCGGAATCTCCGAGGTGTCCCGCCCGTTTCTTGCGAGACGGAACGTTACGACACCTTGGCGACCAAGGACAAATCCAGGCCCCGTGACAGCCACCACAGCGCGGCACGGCCTTCATCTACCTGTAACCGGACTCGACCCAATGCGGGCCAAACAGTGCCATTGGCCAGGCAAAATGTGGACTGTGGAGATCGGCGCTCCGGCCAGATCAGCGGGCAGCAGCGCGGCGGAGAGCTACCGTGCGGCCTGCCACCATGACACACAGTGACATCCCCTTCGGTAGGACCGTGCGGTTATGTGAGGGTTGAGCACCGTGGTGGGACGTTTGTTGAGCGGCCGGTATGAGCTGCGATCGGTCATCGGCCGGGGCGGCATGGCCGAGGTATGGCAGGCCGTCGACGGGCGGCTGGGCCGGCCCGTGGCCGTGAAGCTGCTGCACGACGCGGGCGGCGCCGACCCCTCGCTGCCGAGGCGGTTCGAGCGTGAGGCCCGCACCGTGGCACGGCTGTCGCACCCGAACATCGTGGCCGTGCACGACGTCGGGGTCGACAACGGCACGCCGTACCTCGTGATGGAGCTGGTCCAGGGGCACAGCCTCGCCGACGAGATCGCCGCCGGACCACTGGAGCCGCAGCGGGCGGCGCGCCTCGCGGAACAGGTGTGCGACGCGCTGGCGGCCGCGCACGATGCCGGGGTGGTGCACCGGGACGTGAAGCCGGCCAACATCCTCATCGGCGACGAGGACCGGGTGAAGGTCTGCGACTTCGGCATCGCGCGCATCACCGACCGGGCGCAGACCGCGTTGACCGCCACCGCGACCGTGATCGGCACCAGTGCGTACATGGCACCCGAGCAGGTCCTCGGCGAGCCCGCGGAGGCCCGCAGCGACCTGTACGCGCTGGGCTGCGTGCTGTACGCGATGCTCGCCGGGCGTCCGCCGTTCGTCGCCGACTCGCCGGTGCAGGTCGCGTTGCAGCAGGTGCACGAGACGCCGGTACCGCTGGCTGCCCGGCGGCCCGGCGTGCCGCCGCAGCTCGCCGCCCTGGTCGGTGCGCTGCTGGCCAAGCGCGCGGCGGACCGGCCGGCGAGCGCGACGCAGGTCCGCGTGGCGCTGGCCGCCATCGCCGGGCCGGCGCGCGACGATGCGACGGCCGTTGTCGGGCATGTCCCCGGACCGGCCACACTCGCGCACAGTCAGGGGACGGCCACGCTGGGCGGCGAGGCGCCGATCCGCGGCCGCGCCACGGTGCGGCCGGCGACGCGTGCCCTGCCCGTGCTCGGCGAGCCGCCGGCACCCGCACCGCGACGGGGCCGCTCGGCCGCGATCGCCTTGGTGGCGCTCGGCACGACCGCCGTCGCCACCCTCGTGTTCGCGCTCGGGACCATTCCGGGCCGCTCCGGCCACCCGGCCGCAGCGCCCACCCCGGCGTACACGACCCCGGCCCTCCCGTCCGTGGACGCGTCCAGCGCGGCGCCGACCGACACACCGAGCGACGCACCGAGCGTGGAGCCGACCGAGGCGGCGAGTGACGCACCGAGCGAAGAACCGAGCGACACGCCGAGCAACACGCCGAGCGACTCGGGCGGCGGCTCGGCCGCGGTGACGCTGGCCGCGGCCCGCGCTGCCGTGCAGGCCCAGGCCGGTGACGGGAGCCTGGACGGCCAGACGGCGCGCGAGCTGACCCGCCGGCTCGACAGCCTCGCCCGCGACCTCAGGCGCGGCAACGCCGACCAGGCCGCCGTTGAGCTGGCGAACCTGCGCGACCGGCTCGACCAGCTGCACCAGGACGGCGCGCTCTCCAGCACCGGGTACACGGCGGTGCTCACGCCGGTCGACCAGCTCGCGGCGAGCCTGCCGACACCCAGCGACAACGGTGGGCGGGACTGATCCGGACTGACTCGCCGCGTCGTCGGACCGGCCGGTTCAAGATTCGCCGGTCATGATCAGAAATAGATGTGTAACACGATTGGCACGTAAAGCGCTATTCCGCAGTGACGCGTTTCCGAATGCGCATCGGCATCGGCACAAGTAGCACCGCGGAGGCGCGCCGATGCCTCCTGAATTGATCATCGCCTGCGAGTCCACGCCGGATCTCGAGGCCACCATGCAACGGCAGATCCCTGCCCTGGCCTGGCAAGCGGTCGAGGACGGCGGCTGGCAGCGCATCGTTTACCGGCACGGACTGGGCATTCCGGTCCGGGTCGAGGCAAACGGCAGCGAACTGCATTTCCGCTTCCGGGCCGGTGCGGAACAAAGGGCGTTGTGTGCGCTGCTGACCACCACATTTCGCAATGGTGATCAGGTCGGTGGCCTGGCTCTTGACGGCCATCCGGCATTGCGGGCCCTGCGCCGGCACCACCGAGGCATGATTCTGTTGTCCGGCTCGCCGTTCGAGACGCTCGTGCTGGCCATCCTGGCCCAGGCCCGCCCCGCCGACGCCGTCCGGACGGTGTTCTCCCGGCTCGCCGCCGCCTGCGGTGGTATCACGCCGCAGCGGGTTGCCGCCCTGCCGTTGCCTCGCCTGGCCCAGTTGGTCAGGCTGGTCGGCGAGGCCAAGGCCGCCCGCCTGCACGCCACCGCGGCGATCCTCGACCGGCGCGGCGCGACGGCGTTCGACCGGATGATCGGCGGCCCCGGCCCGCACGCGCTGACGTTCCTGATGTCGTTGCCCGGCGTCGCCACACATACCGCCGCCATCGTGATGGCGATCATCAACAACGTCCCGGAGACGGTGCCGATCGACCAGAACCTGATGCGGGTCGCGTTCCGGCTCGGTCTCACCGACCACGACGGCCGCCTCACCAAACCGGGTATCCGCCGGGTCGCCGCGGACCTGCTGGCCTACGGCCCGGACCTGGCGCGCGTTCACCCGTTGCTCCAGCAGGTCGCCCTCGACACCTGCACCGCGGGCGTCCCGGACTGTCGCCGCTGCTTCCTCGCCGATTCCTGCCGTCTCGCGGCCGGTGCCGCGTACGGCTGAACGCCGCGCGAGATCCGGCCGCTTGTACTGTTGGGGGTGAAGGGACTGTCCGGACCACCGCGACCGGGGTCGGCCGCGTGCGCTGACACCGGGAGGGCCCGTGTTCAACGATCCCGCGGAATTGTTGCGGTATGTCGAGGCCGAAGGCATCCGACTCGTCGACGTGCGCTTCTGCGACCTGCTGGGCACGATGCAGCACTTCAACGTGCCGGCCGGCTCGTTCGACGAGAGCGTGTTCAGCGCCGGGATTCCTTTCGACGGCTCGTCGATCCGGGGCTTCCAGAAGATCCACGAGTCGGACATGGCGCTGCGGCCCGACATCTCGAGCGCATTCGTCGACCCCTTCCGGACGGAGAAGACGCTCGCGCTGAATTGCTTCGTCCACGACCCGGTCACCCACGAGCCGTACAGCCGCGATCCGCGCAACGTGGCCAGGAAGGCCGAGTCGTACCTCATCACGACCGGCATCGCCGACGCGGCGTTCTTCGGTCCGGAGGCCGAGTTCTACATCTTCGACTCGATCCGGTTCGCCTCGGCCACGAACGAGGCGTACCACCACATCGACTCGATCGAGGGCTGGTGGAACACGGGCCGGGAGGAATCCGGCGGCAACCTCGGGTACAAGACCCCCTACAAGAGCGGTTACTTCCCGGTGCCGCCGGTCGACCATTTCGCGGACCTGCGCGGCGCGATGGTCGCGCATCTCACCGACGCCGGCTTCACGGTGGAGAAGGCGCACCACGAGGTCGGCACCGCCGGCCAGGCGGAGATCAACTTCAGGTTCGCGCCGCTGTTGCACTGCGCGGACAACCTCCAGCTGTACAAGTACATCGTGAAGAACACCGCGTGGGCGGCCGGCCACACGGTGACGTTCATGCCCAAGCCGCTGTTCGGCGATAACGGCTCCGGCATGCACACCCACCAGAGCCTGTGGCTGAACGGGCGGCCGCTGTTCTACGACGAGACCGGGTACGCCGGGCTGTCGGACACCGCGCGGTGGTACATCGGTGGCCTGCTCCGCCACGCCCCGAGCCTGTGCGCGTTCACCAACCCGACGGTCAACTCGTACCGCCGCCTGGTCCCCGGGTTCGAGGCGCCCGTCAACCTCGTGTACTCGCAGCGCAACCGCTCCGCCTGCGCGCGGATCCCGGTCACCGGCGACAACCCGAACGCCAAGCGCGTGGAGTACCGGGTGCCCGACCCGGCGGCCAACCCGTACCTGGCGTTCTCCGCGATGCTGCTGGCCGGCCTCGACGGGATCAGGAACAAGAGCGAACCGCCGGACCCGATCGACAAGGACCTCTACGATCTGCCGCCCAGCGAGTTCACCCACGTCGAGCAGACCCCCGGCTCGCTGTCCGAGGTTCTCGACGCGCTCGAGGCGGACCACGAGTACCTGCTCGATGGCGGCGTCTTCACCCAGGACCTGATCCAGACCTGGATCGTCTGGAAACGCGGCGACGAGATCGAGCCTGTCCTGCTGCGCCCCACCCCGTACGAGTTCGCCATCTACTACGACGTCTAGCCCGAAGGGGTACTGCCATGAAGATCTTCACCATCGATCTCAAGAACCAGCCGGGAGAGCTGGCTCATGTCGGCGAGGTTCTCGGGCAGCGCGGTGTCAATCTGGAATTGGGTGGCGTGACCGCCGGCGACCACGGTCTCGTCTTCCTCACCGCGACCGACGAGGACACCGCCCGCGCGGCGTTGGACGCCGGGCGCATGCCGTACACCGAGCACCCCGCCATCCAGGTGAAGTGTGCCGACCGGCCGGGTGAGGTGGGCCGGTTCGCGCGCAAGCTGACCGATGGGAACGTCAACATCGAGGGCTTGCTGCCCATGTCGATCTGCGGCGGCGAGGTGGTCTTCGCCACCTGCACCGACAACCCGGACGAGGCGCGCCGGATCCTGGGCGACCAGGTCATCGACTGACGCGCCAGCCGGTGTCCGCCAGCGACGCGGCGGGCCACGGGGGTGGTCGCCCCCTGTGACCCGCCGCGCAGCTCGATGCGGGTTCAGTGTCGCTGGTAGCGGCCGGTGAGGCGACCCGAGGCCGACACCTTTCCCGCCGTCGCCCGCCGCAGGTCGGCGGCCGACGCTTGCGTGGCAAGGCCGAGCGGCTCGGACAGGGCGAGCACCTCGAAGGTGTACCGGTGTGACCGGCCGCGAGGCGGGCACGGCCCGCCGTACGCCCGCCTGCCGAAATCGTTCTTGCCTTGTGTGGCGCCGGTCGGCACCTCACCCTCACCCAGGCTCGCTTGGTCAGGATCGATTCCCCACATGATCCAGTGCGTGAAGGTGCCACCGGGGGCATCGGGGTCCTCGACGAGCAGGGCCAGTTCAGCGGTCTGCTCCGGCAGTCCGGTGAAGCTGAGCGGCGGTGACACGTCAACGCCATCACACGTGAAGCGCTGAGGGATCTGGTCGCCCTCGTTGAAAACGGGGCTGGACACGGCAATCGTCACCGGTGCCTCCCGGGGGTACTCGGGCCGGCTCGTCCTCGCCCGGCCCGCGACGGTCAAGACGTCGCGTAGACCTTCTCGACGAACTCCGCGAGCCGGTGTTCGTCGAGGTTGCGGGCCAGGTCGCTTTCGCTGATCATGCCGACCAGACGGTGGTTCTCGATGACCGGCAGCCGCTTGACCTGACGCTCTTCCATCTGACGCAGCACCTCGTTGAGGTCCGCGCTCGCATCGACCCAGGCCAGCGGGCCCTGAGCGAGTTCACGTACCTTGACCTGGCCGGGCTCCCGGCCCTCGGCGATGCACCGCAGGACGATGTCGCGGTCGGTGACGATGCCGTGCAGCCGATCGTCCGTGCCGCAGATCGGCAGCGAACCCACACCGAGTTCCCGCATCTTCCGGGCGGCGGTCACGACGCTCTCGTTCTCGTCGACGCACTCGGCTCCCCGGTGCATGATGTCTTTCGCCCGCCGCCGTTCCTGGCGACTCGCCGCCTTCTCGCGAAGCGCGTGCTCGAATTCGTCCAGAGCCCGCACCCTGCTGGCCACGGCCCCTTGGGTCGCCTGGCCGGTGTGCTCGGCGTAGCTCGCTTCGCCGATCTCCTGCAGCAGCTTGCTGCGCTGCCGCTGGGCTCGCGTGTCGTCCATTCGCGCCCGGCCCGTCTCCAGGCCACGCTTGGCGGACTCCTTCATTCTCTCGAAGGCCATAATGCCCTCCCTCTCCGGCGTAACCTCAGCGCGCGAGAGCCAAAAACGGGTACCCACTGGCAACGCTACGCCGCCGCCGACACGAACGACGCCAGCCGGATCGGTCTCAACTCGGCGCGAGGACGTGTTCTGGAACTGCGTGCAACACGGCGTCAAGCCACAGCGCGACACGTCCGAACCTCCGGCTGCGGACCCGCTGCCCATGAACGATGAGCCGGTTCTGGGTCAGACGGCCCATTCCGGGTAGTCGGGATGGTCGGACCAGACCGACGCGTCGTTGCGAAGCTCTCGGCATGGAGCCGGCTCTTCGCAGGTCCGGCACCAGTTCGGCGCCTGCGGCTCGTCGTCTTGGACCAGCACCTCGATCGTCTTGCCGTCTTCGCGCCGGTACACCTCGTGGTGTCTGCCGTACTCGACCTGACCGCTGGCGTAGCCCGGCTTGTGCCGCTCGAGCCGCCGCCGCTTGGCCACTACCTCGCGAATCACCCGGGCGGGATCGTGATGGGCGATATGGAGGTGCTGGTTGCGACTGCCCGGCACGACCGCGACCAGCTCACCGCCCTCGTCGGGCACCTGCGCGGGGTCGATGAGACCGGTGCGGTCGGACGCTCGGATCTCTCGCCAGCCGCCGGGCTGGTCCGGTTTCACGCGCCACACCTGCGGTGCATACCCGCCCGCCGAGATGAGACTGGCGATCGACTCGTCCTCGGCAAGCCGTGCCTCGATGAACTCCACCAGGTCGTTGGTCATACCGCCGATTCTCCTCAGGCTGCGCCGTCTGCGATGGTAGACCGGATTTTGGCCATATCTTGGTGAGTTCATCCAGGTTCGGACCCACTAGCGTGGTTCGGCGTACCCTCCGCTGGTGACCACATCGACCGGCGACTACACAGCCACACTCCCGCGCAAACGGATGGGATCCGGAGTGCTGTTCCGTGACGCCGCGCACCGGATCCTGCTGGTGGACCCGGTGTACAAGGACGACTGGGAGCTGCCCGGCGGCGCCGTCGACGGCGACGAGTCGCCGTACGACGCCGCACGGCGCGAGGTCGAAGAGGAGCTCGGCCTGGCGATGTCGCCCGGCCGGCTGCTGGTCGTCGACTGGGTGCCGCCACGACCGGGTCGCACCGAGGGGGTGATGTTCGTGTACGACGGCGGCGTGCTCGGCACGGAGACCACCGCAAACTTCCAGCTCCCCGCGGACGAGTTGCACGGCTGGGCGTGGTGCACGCTCGCCGAGGCGCAGCGACGGTTGTCCCCGTTACTCGCTCGCCGGGCGGCAGCCGCACTGCAGGCGGCGGCCGACACGGTGACGTACTACCTGGAAGAAGGCAGACGCATCTGCTAAGTGATCACCGGTCAGCGTCGATCGGTTATGGCTTGGAGTGGGTGTCGGAGTGCCTCGGTAAACCAGGCGAAGATCGGTGCGAGCGGGGACGCGGCGGGCGAGCCGTTGATCGTGGCGATCAGGTGCCAGTACCGCTCCACCCGTGGATCGTTGGCGATGGCCAGTCGGGTCAGCAGCTTGGCGCGGTACTCGCCGCTGTCGGTGGCCCCGAATGTGTCCGCGTAGCGGGCGACCAGCTCGGCGACCACTGGCCCAGCCTGTGCTGACGCGGGCTGGATCCCGGCGGCGACAGCCGCCGCGACCCGGTCGCGGACGTGGTTGGTCAGCTCGTGGTGCAGCCCTGTTTCGTCACCGTCGGCGCGTTCGGCCGCCTGATATTCGGCCATCCGTCGGACACTGGCTCTGAAGTCGGTGTCCTGTACGAGCTCGGCCAGCTCGATCCAGCACTCGACCTGCTCGGCGGTCGGCTCGTCTGGCAGGTCCGGCACCGCCGAACGCAGCAGCTCGACCAGCTGCGGGTTGGCGTCGACGCCGCCGAACGTGCTGTCGACGAAGTCGTGGATGAGCCGGTGACGTTCGGCCTCGGACAGTCTCAAACCCACTGACCGCAGACGCGAGCCGACGACGGTCCGGACAGGTTCCGGCGCATCCAACGCCCAACCTCCGTGCCGTCGCGTCAGCGCCGGAGCGGCGAGCGGTAAATCTCGCCTGAGAGTGTTTCAGGAGGCCAGCAATTGCTAGCCGGAAAAGGGTCGGCCCATCGTCCATTCTTTGTGGACGAGGGGTGATTCCATTCCGCTTCTGAAGTCGCCCGCGGCCCGCAAATCCGGCCGCACCAAGTAGCCGCTGACCAGCCAATACTTGGTCCACGACCGTTTCATCCGGGAAACGCGGGCGCGATACAGAAATCCCGAGCCCTGATACATCATTCCGGATGCAATGAATCACATTGCACGGTAAAGCCGCCGGGAGGCAGACTCTCCGGTCAATCGCCTTGATCAACCCGGGAATTGTTTATCCGTCAGGAGCTTCACCATGCGCACCAAGACCACCGTTGCTCTACTGGCCGCCCCGCTCGCCGCGTTCGTCCTCGCCTGCGGCTCCACCGGCAGCTCAACCAGCGCTGGAGGATCCGGCGGCGGCGCCAAAGAGGCCACCAAGAACGCCCCGATCACGGTCAAGGCCGGCGAGACCATGACCCTCACGGAGAACTTCCTGGGCACCAAGACGGTCGTCGAAATCACGCTCACGAACGTCAAGGCCAACGTCAAGGCCAAGGACCAGTTCAGCAAGCCGCAGAAGGGTCAGTACATCACTGCCGACGTGACCGCAGTGGTGAAGGAGGGCAAGTACTCCATCAGCGGGTCCAGCTTCAAGCTCGTCGCCGCCGACGGGACCGCGTTCGACTCGACAATCGCCCTGGACGGCAAGGACCTGTCCGCGAACGACATGACCGCCGGGCAGAAGACCGCCGGGCAGATCGTGTTCGACGCTGCTGCGGGCGCCGAGAAGGGCGGGAAGATCGCGCTGAAGAGCTTCCTCGCCGACGGGGACGCCGGCTACTGGACGCTCTGACCTCGAAGGCGCTGCCGGCCGCCTTGCCGACGGGTGGCGGCTGACCGAGGCCGCGGATCGCGGGCCAGCACCGGACGATGGTGCTGGCCCGCTTCTGTACGTCCTCAACCGTGCCCGAACCAACCATCGGTCCACAATGGACACGCCGCCCTCTGTAAGAGCAGCGTCTGCTATGGTGCCGGCACATCGACCGGCATGCCACGGAAGGGGCGTTGATGTCGTTGCCGGAGCGCGGGCCGTGGCTCGTCACCGCCACCTCGTCGTCGGTCGACTGGGTCGTCGCGGCCACCGCGCTCGCCGCGACGTCCGGCGGCCGGGCCGCAGTGGTCGTCGTCGCCGGGGCCGGGTCCGACCTGCCCCACGCCCACGTCCTTCGCGCCCACGTCGCGACCCTGGTCGCGGTCGAGGGGGAACACCTGAGCCTCGACGACGTCGCCGCGATCGTCCGGGCCCTTTCGAGTACCCACATCCGGGTATTGGCGATTGCGGCCGACGGCCTCGTCACGCCCGTCGGCGCTGGCGGCTGGACGGCGGCTGACCTTGCCGACGAGGTCCATGCGCCGGTCGCCGTCATCACCGGCACCAGCGCCGACGCGGTCGGGCACGCGATCCTCATGCTCGAGGCGCTCGAAACCCGGCGCATCCCCGCGTCCGTCATCGCGGTCGGCGACGGCGGCGACTTCTCCGCGCTGCCTGTACGGCTCGCCGGCCAGATCCCCGCTGACGCGCTCGATCACCGGGACCGGTTCGCGGAGGCGGCCCGCGAGTGGGTGCATCCGCTGACCGGCACGGCCGACCCTGCGGCCGCGGCCGGCAACGAGGTTGACAAGCCCGTGGAGACCGCGCCGGTCAAACCCGACCTCCAGGCGCGCATCGCCAAGAAGGCGGCGCTGGTCCTGGCGGTGGCGCTGGTCGTGGCGCTGGTGGTGCTGTTCCTGTGCAACGGCACCGGGACGCGCACATTCACCATGAGCCCGGTCGAGGTACACACACCCCCGACCGGGCTGGCGTTGCTGCTACCCCTGCGGCCGTTCGACCGGGAGCCGTGAACGGGTCAGCAGCCCGGCGCCGAGCATTCCGAACAGTGGTACCGCGACCAACACCAGGACCGTGGCCCACGGCACCAGCAGCGGGAACGGCGTCGATCTCGGCCACTGTCCCTCGGTGGAACGGTTGTGGCTCATCAGGACGGTCAGCGCCGCGCCGGCACCGACGACGAGGCCGAGCGCGCTGCCCAGTCCCCCGATCAGTCCGGATTGGGCGAGCGAGAGTGCCCGCCGGATCCGGACGCTCGCCCCGATCGCAGCCAGGGTGGAAAGGTCCGCACGGCTGTCGGCCGCGGCAAGCCCGGTCGCCGCGCCGGTGGCCCCCAGGGTGATGAACGCGGCGACCACCGCGAGTATGGCAACCCTCGGGTCGGTCTGGCGATGAGATCCGCGCTCAACCGAAGCGTACTTGCTGACATCGTTCGAGACGATGAGGAGTTCCTGCTTCAGCCGGTCCTCTTCGGCCTGGCTCGGCATGCGGGTGGTTGCCACGACCACCCCGTTGGGCCGGAAAGCCAGGTGGGCCTTCGTCACCGCCGACGATGCGATGAACCACTGACCGGCATCACCGTACCCAGTGGTCAGTACATACGCCGGCACCGCGACGGTCGGTAGCTGGTCCGGGAGTGGGGATTGGCCGCTCACACGCGTATCGAGAACCGCCAGCGTGACCTTGCCGTCCCGCACATAATTCCGATCACGCACGACGATCCCGCCCGACGCGAGTATCTTCTCGGCCTCGGCCAGCTCGGCAGCCGACGCCTCGGTGAGGATTTCGAGTTGCCGTGGATCGTTGACGACACCCATGAGTGAGCTGCCCGGAGGGACTCCGGCCCCGTCGGCATCGCATCGCGGGTCGGCCAGTGCTCGACGCTGCTGTTCTGCGGTGTAGGGCCTGGGGAGATCCAGCATGAAGCAGCGCCGGTCAGGCGGCCGGACCATGAACATGGTGCAGGAGTCGCCGGGCGCAACGGTGCCGGCGCAGGTGAAACCGAGCGTTTCGGTGAGGCCCTTCACCGGAAGTGTCGACTTGGCCGCGGCGATCACCGGATTGTCCGCGCCCATCTTGGCCAGGCGATCGGCATCGTCGACGTAGTCGATCGTGACGTATCCGCTTGGTACGCCCGACCGGTACATCGTCTCCTCTCGGCCTGCGTTGCTGGTCAGGTAGACGCCGATCGCCACGCTGCCGGCCACCGCCGCCATGACCGCCGAGATCGCGGGAGCGGTGGAGGCCCGGTTGCGTGCCATGTCGCGCAAGGCGATGCGCAGCGACGGGGGCGTGAACGGCCCGAGCCGGGACAGGAGGCCGATCAGTGCGGGAATGCAGAAGATCAGACCGCATTCGACCATGATCAGGCCGGTGACGAGCGCGTTCGGGCTCACCGTGAGCGCGCCGTACGTACTGCTGGCCGCCCCGGCCCCGACGATCGCCATGCCCACGACGATCCAGCGTCGCCGGGAGCGCAGGATGCCTCGCCGTCCGGCGAGTGCCGCGACGAGGTTGAACCTGGCGGCCGTGAATGCCGGAACCATCGCGGCAAGGACACCGGCGAGGACGCCGAGCCCGGCGACGCCCAGTAGCGCGAGTGGAAAGACCCGGTAGCCGCCGGCCCGGGCGCCGATGAGGTCGTTCTCCATCATCGGGCGCAGCGCGAATGCGATCGCTATGCCGAGACCGACGCCGAGTATCGCCGCGGCCGCGCCGGCGACCACGCCGTCCGCGAGGACGATCCTGCGCAGATGAGCGGGCCTGCCGCCGTTGACGGCGACCAACGCGAGATCCCGCTGCCGCTGGCGCGCGCCCACGATGAACGCCGGACCGGCCAGGAGCACGACCTCGAGCAGCACGAGACCGCCGATCACCAGAACGAGATTGAGTGGCGGAGTGCCGGCGTCGCCGTCAATGCCGTCGTTTGGGTAGGCGGTCCGGCTGGGGGGCGGAGGATCGCCGTAGACGGCGCGCGACAGGACTACGAGGCCCTTGGTGTTCAGCCGCTCGACGTCGCTCCATGTGACGGGGTGCGGGGTTTCGGCCAGCCACAGGGTCGATTCCCGGCGCTCGGCGTCCGCGGGCATCGCTCCGGCGGCGAACAGCACTACCTGTCCGAGATCCGCGGGAAACTCGACGATGGCGGTCACCCGCCAGGTGTCCTCGCCGCGGGCGGATCGCACCGTCGCACCGACACCGACGCCGAGCCGCTCGCCTGCGCGTGCGGTGACCGCGATCTCCTGGGCTGTCCGCGGGGCGGCACCCTGTCGTACGCGCACAAGCCCGGCGGCCAGCGGGTCGGCCGCGTCAACGGCGTACGCGCTGAGGTCGCCGACACCCGCGGTCGTCCGCAAGGTCACCACCGCGCGATCACGTGAAATGACGCGGCTCCCGGACGGCAGGACCTTCAGCACGCGAACGGCGTCAACACCCTCGGGCGGTGGACCCGCGGTCTCGCTCGACACGTTCTTACCCCGCCAGTCTTGCAGCACAGGCCCGTTCGATCGCCAGACCACCGCGGCGTCAGCCGCTCCCGCCTGCCGCGCGAACTCCTCGGCAGGGCGCAGCTGGAACATGTCGAATGTCACCGCCGCGAAGGTGAGTCCGAGGATCGGCACCAGCACCATGCCGATGACCAACGCCGAGCGCCCCTTGTGGCGGCGTGCCTCCCGGTACGCGATCCGCAACGCGGAACGCCAGGCGCTCATGTCGTCCGCCCATACACAGCCGACGTCGCCGCACGCGGCATGGTGGTCTCCGCGATGTGACCGTCGCGGAGCACGACGACCCTGTCGGCCCAGCGCGCGAGACGGGACTCATGCGTGACGAGCACCGCCGCGGCCCCTGCCTCGACCCTGGCGCGGAGCAGCCGCATCACGGCCTCGCCGGTCTCCGAGTCCAACGCGCCGGTCGGCTCGTCGGCCAAGACGAGCCGGCGCTTGCCGATGAGCGCCCGGGCGATCGCCACCCGTTGCTGCTGGCCGCCGGAGAGTTGATCGGGAAAGCGGTGCTCCATGCCCGCCAGACCCACCTCCCGCAGCGCTTCGACCGCAATCTGGCGGATTCTGCGAAGCCGCCCGCCGTCAAGCTCCAGAGGGAGTGCCACGTTCTCCGCCGCCGTCAGGCTCGGAAGCAGGTTGTACGCCTGGAAGACATAACCCATCCGCTGCCGCCGAAGCCTGGCCAGTTGATCACGCGACAGGTCCCCCAACCGCTGACCCTCGACGTACACGTCACCCGTCGTCGGACGGTCCAGACCCCCCGCCAGGTTCAACAGGGTCGACTTCCCCGAGCCGGACGGCCCCATGACCGCGAGCAATTCACCGGCGTCAACTGCCAAAGAGACGCCCCGGAGCGCTTGGACCTCGGTCTCTCCTCCGCCATGGGTTCGCGTGACCTGGAACAACTCGAGTACAGGCAAGATGAAGAACATCCTCTTCTAACAGTGACGGTCAATCACTGCGGCCGGCGATGAACATGAGCACGATAGCGGCTGCCGGACTGACGCTGAAATGATCGGGCCCGGGCGGACACGTATCAAGCGACGACCACCCCGCGAGCATCCAGGAGCCAACCCTTGGCTAGAGCACCTTCAAGCGCCGCCCGATTCGAAGCGCTGTACCGCGGCTGCTACCAAGATCTGCTCGGCTACGCACTGCGCCGGGTGAACCGGCCGGACAACGCCGCCGATGTCGTCGCCGAAACGTTCCTCGTGGCGTGGCGCCGCATTGAGGAGATCCCGTCGGACCGGGCCCGCCCCTGGCTGTTCGGGGTTGCCCGCAACGTGATGGCCAACCAGCACCGCGCCGACCAGCGCCGGGCCGACCTGGCCGAGCGGCTGCGGCAGGAACTGGCGCTGGCGACGGTCATCCCGCCCGATGTCCCGGCGTCGGTCGGGGCCGCGTTCGCCACCCTGCCAGAGCCCGATCAGGAGCTGCTGCGCCTGGTCGCCTGGGAGGGCCTGGGCGCTGAGGACCTCGCCGTCACGCTCGACTGCTCCGTCAACGCGGCCCGCATCCGCCTGCACCGGGCTCGGAAACGCCTCGCCGAGGCGCTCGAGCAGACCTCGATCATCGCGCCCCTGAGGAGCTTCGATGCATGACGTCGACGAGGAGCAGGACGGCCTGATCCGGCTGCTCGCCCCGACCGTTCACGTGCGCACCGGCCCGGACGAGGCCATGCTGCGCGCCATCATGGCCATCGACGATCGGCCGACGCGGTTCCGCGGCCGGCACCGGCGCGGTCTGATCGCCGTCGCCGCAGTCGCCGGACTGGCCGCGGCCGCGTTCGCCGGGATCGCCGCGCTGCCGAGCTCGGCGCCGGTCGGTGCCCCGCCGGCGGCCAACGCGCTGTCGATCACCGAGGACGCCGGCTACCTGGTCATCACGATCAAGGATCCGGCCGTCGACCCGGTGCGGTACCAGGCCGAACTGCGGCGGCGCGGCCTGAACATCACGATAAGCCTCGCCCCGGCACAGCCCGAAAACGTCGGCAAGGTCGTCTTCTCCGAGGTTGGCGACGCTGGGAAACTGACCTATATCGAGGACCCCGGCCGCTGCAACGCCAACGGCAATTGCGCCGTTGGCGTCCGGGTGCCGGTGGGCTTCGCCTCATACGCCCGGATCACGTTCGGCCGCACCCCGCTGCCGGGCGAGGAAGCCGAGGTCGGCACCCAGACCGGCGGGGATGCCAAGACCGACGCGCTGCATGGCAAGACCGTCGCCGAGGTCCGCCGGATCGTCGCCGCGCAAGGCAAAACGCTGCTGTACCGCGTCGGCTGGCGCTCGCTGGACGCTCCGGCCGAGCAGGTGCCAGGCTCGTGGAAGGTGTACAGGGCCGCCTACGGCACCGAAAACAGCATTGTCGTGTGGGTGTCCGAGGACGGCACCGAGCCCGTGCCGCCCGCCGGAAAGTAGTGCAGACCGCGCACCCCTGGCTGGCCGAGCTTCGCGCCGGATGACGCCCCTGAGGCCGAACAGGGCCGCAGCGTGAGGCTGCGGCCCTGTCGGGTCGATTGGTGGTGCTGAGTGCTACGGGGCGGGGTAGTGCGCGATGAAGACCGGCGCGCCGATCCGGGTGGTGTCGGCCGGGCCGCCCACGCCGTTGACGACGTGATTGATCGTTCCGGCGCTGAGGTTGACGGTCATGATGTGGTGCAGCTGGACGCCCGGGGTCTTGGGAACCTCGAAGCCGTTCTCAGTCTGGATCGACGGGTTGTTCTGGTTGAACACGTAGGCGCCGCCGCCATAGAGACGGTGGTTCTTCACGCAGTCGCCGACCTTGTAGGCGGCCCAGCCCTTGACCTTGCCATTCATCCAGTCGGCCTGGGTCGGCGGGTCGTAGGGCAGCTCGTTCTGGTAGAAGATCGTCGTGCCGTTGTTGCCATTCCAGACGGTGTTGTACTGCTGGAAGTGCTCGACGAACAGGCCGAGTGCGGTCACGTTGTCGCCGTTGACGACCACGCCGTTACGGCCGATGTTGGTCTTCCAGCGCTGAGTGTCGGTGAAGCCCTCGACGCCGTGGTCGCCGCGCCACACCCAGGTGTGGTCGATGAGCACGTTGTCGCTGTTGACCTCGAGCGCGATGCCGGCCTTGCCCACGTGCGGTCCACCGACGCGGAAGTACACGTCGGACAGCGTCGTCGGGTTGCTGGCCGAGCTCGGACGGTTGCCGTGCGGCTTGCCGACCCGCAGCAGGACCGGCGACTCTTTCAGGCCCGCGTCGATCGTGACGCCGGCGACGACGACGCCGGGGACGTCAGCGATGTCCAGCGGAGTGGACCCGTTGACGGCGGTCAGCGTGGCGTGGCCGATACCGAGGACCACCGTGTCGGGGCGCTTGACCTCGATGTTGCGCGCGATGTCGTACACACCCGGGGTGAGCAGCAGGTTCAGGCCTCGGGCGAGCTGGTTGTTGATGACCTGGACCGAGTCCGACGGGCGCGCGACGAAGAAGTCCGTGAGCGGGATCGTACGACCCGGCGTCGTGCCGTTGCCCCACGTGATGCCACGGCTGTTGCGCTGGGCGGCGGGCACGCGGACGTTGTACTTGCCCTTCGCGTCGACGAACAGGTACGGCTTCTCGCGGCTCACCGGGGTGGTGTCCAGCGTGGTGTAGGGCGGGTCGGGGAAACCGGCCTCGCTGGGTGCGCCGACGACACCGGAGAAGACCTGGTTCCACACGCCGTTGGACCAGCCGGCGACCTCACTGTTGCGGGTCAGCCACTGCTGCTGCGATCCGCTGATGACGAACGGAAGCTTGGAGTCGGCGATGAAGCCGCCGCTGGCGTACTGCGGACCGTCGGTGCAGTAGTCCATCAGCGACAGGTTGGCGCCGCTGATGTTGAGGCGGCGCATGGACACGGCCTGGGAGACGGCCCAGAAGTCCGCCGAGGCCCGGCAGCCGTCCTGCCCGGCGGCGTTGATGTTGATCGACAGGTTGGACAGCGTGCGCCAGAAGTTCACGAGCGCGAGGCAGTTGCTCGTGCCCCCGTTCTCCAGGCAGCGGTTGTAGACGTCGACCTTGCCGTTGATGACCACGTCGGTGGGCGACGCGCCGAGACCTGCGATCTCGGTGTAGTAACCGAGCTTGATCTGCAGCGGTTGCTGCGCGGTGCCGTATGTTCCGGGCTTGAACAGGTAGGCGTGGCGCGCCGTGCCCATCTCGTTGTCGACCTGCGCGGCGTGGGCCGCGTCGAGGGTCGCCTGAATGCTGCTGACCGGCGTGCTTGGGTCGAAGACGGTGACGTTCGGTCCAAGGTCCCAGCTGCTCGGGGGCGGCGCGGCGGCGGCCGTTCCCGCCGTCGCGACGGCGGCGGTGGTCAGCACCAGCCCGACCGTGAACGCCCGGCCGAGTTGCCGATGACGTAAGCGTGGGCTCGCGAGACCCCGCCTACCGGGGGTTTGGATTGTCATACAGTGCGTCCTTCCTGCTGGACAGGCATCGGTTGGCGGAGAACGTCGGCCCGGTCAAGACGGCTTGAACAGGCGGCCGAGATGCTTCGCCGACGGGTAAGCGCTCTCTCGCCCCGTCGGGTAGCGGTGCTCATCGACCTGCCTGTTCAGGGGTCTTGCGGCCTGGACGAGCAGGCCCGACGAGGAGAGCGCTCTCACCGAGCCGGAACTTGTAACAGGACCGAAAAGAAGTGGGTGGGATGTTTTTACCGCGTAAAGCGGCCCGGCGCTACGCCACGCAGCTCTTGACTTTTCCGCGCGACGGCCCTAGTCCAGCCGCCCGTCAGGAGTAAGAGGACTAATGGTCTTGACGATGCCCGTCGCTATCGCCCCTACCGAGCGGGCTTGTCCCAGATGACCACGATCGCCGCCTTTGGTCCTGGTGAGCGGCATCCGCACCCGCACACCTGGACGCTCCGTCCAGTTGCTGAGTACATTGGGCGACAGAACTGGACGACGTGTCCGGATCGCCGTTCGTGTAGGAGCTGTCATGCCGCATCTGCTTCACCTCGACGCGAGCGCCCGCCGGGCGTCGCATTCCCGCACCTTGAGCGGGGCGTTCGCCGACGAGTGGCGAGCCGTCCACCCGGACGGCAGGTACACCTATCGGGACCTGGCGGCCGAGCCGGTCCCGGTGATCGGACAAGCCTGGACCGAGATCTGCGACTATGTGCTCGAGCACGGCATTACCGACCCGGGTCGCCTGGCCGAGGGCGTGCGCACGGCGGCACAGCGGGCGGCCTGGGCTGTCGTGGAGCCGTTGCTGACCGAGTTGGTCTCGGCCGACGTGCTGCTGATCGGAACTCCGATGTACAACTTCTCGATCCCGGCGAGCCTGAAGCTGTGGATCGACCAGGTGACGTTTCCGCGCGCGGCGCTGGACGTCAAGGTGGTGGTCGCCTCGGCCCGGGGCGGCACCTACGCGCCGGGCACGCCGCGCGCCCCGGTCGAGCACCAGGAGCGCTACCTGCGAGACTTCTTCCTCGGGCACTTCCAGGTAGCTGACGTCACGTTCGTCAACGCCGAGTTGGTGAACACGACCGTAGACCCCGTCCTGGAGCCGCAGCGAGCGGCGTATGAGCGCTCGTATGCCGCGGCCAAGCGGCGCGTGGTCGAGCTGGCGCGCACCGTCGGCGCGGGCAACGGCGTGACGACCGGGCGGCCGGCATGAGCTGGCTCCTGCTGGTGCTGGCCGGACTGGTCGAGATCGCATGGTCGCAGACCATCAAGCCGACCCAGAATTTCACCCGTCCGCTGCCAACGCTCGCCTGCTTCGTTCTCGGAGCCTGTGCCGTCTATCTGTTGTCCCAGGCAATGCAACACCTACCGGTTGGCACCGCTTATGCGGTCTTGACCGGCATCGGCACGATCGGCGCGATCGTGCTGGGCATCGTCGTGCAAAAGGACCCGATCCAGGTCACGCGGTTCGTGGCGCTGGCGTTGATCATCGCCGGCGTCATCCTTGCCCGGGTCGCCGATCCGGCCGCGTGACGGCTGGTGTTGACGTGTCGGCCGCCGACTCCGGCCGGTTGCATCATCGGTGGAACTGCGGTGCCGCATCGCTCGGGATGACGCGGTGGGCGAGGGCGCGCAGGGCGACGGCGATCTGTTCAGGCGTGTTGCGTTGCCTGCGCTGGAATGCGTACACCTCCGGGGCCAAGGGCGCCAGCAGCACGTCGACCAGCGCGTCGACCTCGGGCGCGCCGGACTCGACCAGCAGCCCGCGCACGTGCGCTCGCCAGAACCCGTAGGCGCCCGTGGCGAATCGTGCCGGCCCGACCTCGGCGCCGAGGACGAGCGGCAGGTGTCGCTCGAGCAGTTCGACCATCGCCGCGTAGAACGCGGCCAGCCGGTCCGCTGGGTGTGCCCCGGGACCCAGCGGCGGCGGGCCGGAGATGAGTTGCTCCTGCAACGCACGCTCGTGCTCGTCGAGCAGTGCCCGCGCGACCGACGCCGGATCCGGGTAGCGCCGGTACAACGTTGCGCGCCCGACCCCCGCGGCCGTGGCAATGTCCTCCATGGTGACGGTCCGCGCGTCGCGCTCGGCGAACAGCTGCGCCGCGGCGGCCAGCACCTTCGCCCGGTTTCTGGCCGCGTCGGCGCGCTCCCCGCGAGCCGGGGCGTCGATCGGACTGCCCGTCAACAGGTCACGGCGGCTACCCATCGCAATAGCCTATCAATCGGACATGCCGTCCGGTTCGATGGTTCCCAACGCCCACCGCCCGGGTCCACGCGCCGACTCCCCGTGGGCGCTGTCCTGGATGATCACGTCCATCGACACCGACTTCACCGTCACCAATCCCCCGGAGTCGGTCGAGCAGATCGAAAACCTCGCTCGCCGTTGCGCGGCCGCGATCCGGGCCTGAGGGGAAGTCGGTCGGCGATCCGCGTACCGTCGATTTCTGTCAGGTGAGGACCGGGACAAGGCTGGCGGCGAAGGCCAGGTAGAACACGACCGCGACGGTGAGGGTCTTGGCGTTGAACTTCCCGGCTCCCAGCAGTCCCAGCAGGTAGACGATCGCGATCATGGTCGCGATCCCGGAGATCAGCAGGACGATGTCGAACCGCCACGGGGTGAACAGCAGACCCAGGCCGCTGGGCACAGTGGCCTGAATCATCATCGCGCCGGAGATGTTGGCCAACGCCAGGGACGTCTTGCCCTGCCGGACCCAGATGATGGCGTTCATGATCTCGGGCAGCTCGGTGGCGATCGGGGACAGCAGCAGCGCGGTCACCGCGGCCGGCAGCCCAAGCATCGGCCCGATGGTGTCGAGTTGGTGCACGAACAGCTGCGACGCGACGAAGATGACCGCGAGGGTGACCAGGGTCTGGGTGATCACCGCCCAGGTCGCCGGCGTCGCGCGACGTCGTTGCAGCAGCAGCGGCGCAAGCTCCTCACCGTCGCCGTGTTCGCCGCCGCCACGGATCTCACGCCAGAAGTACACGGCATAGGCGGCGAAGAACAGCAGCCCGAGCCACGGCTTGATCGCGAACGCCACCAGGCCGAGCGTCACCTTGACCGCGAAGATCGCCAGGAACCAGCGCTGGTCCCGGGCGAGCTTGCCAAGATCACCGACCTCATCGTGCGGCGGCGTCGCGGCCGCTGGTCCAGGTCCACGGTCACCAGGGCAGCGGCGTTGATGCGTAGGCGGCGGCGACGGGCCAGCATCATCCAGCCGGTCACGCCGTACGCGACGGTGGCGAGTACAAGGGGGCCGCCCATCGCAGCCCCGACACCGATGTCCTTCTGTGCACCGCTGGTGCCGAATACGACGGCCACGAACGTGACGACGCTTTCGGGCAGCGCCGTACCGAATGCGGCCAGGATCGTGCCGGCGGCGAGGGGTCCGACCTTCAGCCGCTGGCCGAGCCACTCGACGGCATTGACGAACCACTCGCACGCCAGGTAGATCGCCGCGGCGCAGGCGATGAGCAATACGAAATGGATCACGGGAGCCGGTTTTCCTCTCCGCGTCACACGCGGGAACCGAGCTCCCGGGGACTCCGGAGACCTCGACCCCGCGGCAACGCACACGTCACCATGGGTCGAAGGTCTCGTCCACCTCCAGTCGGAGGCCCGGCTACCGGGAACCCACCAAGGTTCCAGCATGTCGACAACCGGCGAAGGACTACTCCCCTTCAAGCCCGACCACCATAGCCCCTGGCCGGGCTGCTATTTAAGCCACCCCGGGGCTCGAAACCGCGGCTGGCCCCCTGTTTCATGCCGGTTTGTCCGGATTGTGTTGCGACCGGGAGACGAAGCAGAGTCTCGAAAATCCACTGTGGACAGTAACCACAGTGGATGGATTGCCTATCGGGAGCACCACATGAGCGCAGCGAGGATTAGTGGGTCTTGACGAAGCCTGTCACCATCTTTGCTAGCGAGTGAGGGGGATGAGCAGGCTGATGGGTGAGTTTCTCGATGTGGTCCTCGAGTTCCCTACCGTCCTGTTCACGTTCCTGCTCGTCGTCGTCATCGCGTACTGGCTGATCGTCGTCTTCGGCGGCGCCGACACCGAGTCGCTCGACGCCGATGTCGTCGACGGCGGTGCGGCCGGCGGCTTCGGGGGCTTCCTGGGCAGCGTTGGGCTGGGCGGAGTGCCGGCCACGGTTGGGCTGTCGGTGCTCGTGCTGGTCGCCTGGTTCGTCAGCCTGGCCGGCTCGACCGTCGTCGACGGGGCGCTGCTGCGCGTGGCCGTGCTGGTGGTCGCGCTGGTCGTCGCGTGGCTGGCGACCCGCTTGCTCGTGGTGCCGCTGCGGCGGCTCTTCCCGCAGACCAGCGGCGACTCGCGCACCGCGTTCGTCGGCCGCGGGTGCGTGATCCGCACCGGCACCGTCACCGACACGTTCGGCCAGGCCGAGGTGACCGCCGCCGACGGCTCCAGCGCGATCGTGCAGGTTCGCCAGACCGGCACCGACACCTTCACCGCGGGCAGCACGGCGGTGATCTACGAATACGACCGGGACGGCGAGTTCTTCTGGGTCGTTCCCGCACCTACTGATCCCACCCCCGGACAGAGAGAGCTTCTATGACTGCCATCACCACCGGCTTCCTCGTTGTGCTCGGCGTGGCCGTGCTCATCGTGGTCGGTGTGCTGTTCGCCGTCAGCCGGCTGTTCCGCAAGATCGAACAGGGCAAGGCGCTGATCATTTCCAAGGTCCGCAAGGTCGACGTCACGTTCACCGGTGCCGTCGTCCTGCCGGTCCTGCACAAGGCCGAGGTCATGGACATCTCGGTGAAGACGATCGAGATCGAACGGACCGGCCGGGAGGGGCTGATCTGCCGCGACAACATTCGTGCTGACATCCGGATCACGTTCTTCGTGCGGGTCAACAAGACCATCGAGGATGTCATCAAGGTGGCCCAGGCGATCGGCACGGTCCGGGCCAGCGACCAGGCGACCCTGCAGGAGTTGTTCAACGCGAAGTTCTCCGAGGCGCTCAAGACCGTGGGTAAGCAGCTGGACTTCGTCGATCTGTACACGAAACGCGACGAGTTCCGCGATCAGATCGTCCGGGTGATCGGCACCGATCTCAACGGGTACAGCCTCGAGGATGCCGCGATCGACTTCCTTGAGCAGACGCCGCTGCACAGCCTCGACAACGCCAACATCCTCGACGCGCAGGGCATCCGGAAGATCACCGAGCTGACCGCGATCGAGCATGTGCGGACCAACGAGTTCCGGCGTAACGAGGAGAAGGAGATCAAGCGCCAGGACGTCGACGCCCGCGAGGCGGTCCTTGAGCTGGAGCGCCGTCAGGCGGAGGCGGAGATCAAGCAGCAGCGGGAGGTCGCCACCCTGCGGGCGCGCGAGGAGGCGGAGACCGCCAGGGTCCGTGCCGAGGAGCGGCTCAAGTCGGCGAGCGCCGAGATCCGCACCGACGAGCAGGTCGGCGTCCAGCACGAGAACA
This sequence comes from Dactylosporangium sp. NPDC051484, assembly GCF_040689395.1. Taxonomy (NCBI): domain Bacteria; kingdom Bacillati; phylum Actinomycetota; class Actinomycetes; order Micromonosporales; family Micromonosporaceae; genus Dactylosporangium; species Dactylosporangium sp. NPDC051484. The sequence continues at coordinate 22,910 of NZ_JBFAZX010000023.1, forward strand.
AGCAGCGGGAGATCGCCGTCGCCGAGAAGAACCGCGAGCGGGTCATCGCGATCGAGTCGGAGCGCATCGAGAAGGACCGCATGCTGGAGGTCATCGCCCGGCAGCGGGAGACCGAGCTGAGCACGATCTCCAAGGACAAGGAGGTCGAGGCGGAGAAGCGGGCCATCGCCGAGGTGGTCCGGGAGCGGATCGCGGTCGAGCGTACCGTCGCCGAGCAGGAGGAGCAGATCAAGCGGCTCCGCGTCGTCGAGGAGGCCGAGCGCACCCGGCAGGCGGTTGTCATCCAGGCCGAGGCCGAGGCGCAGGAGAACCTGGTCAAGGACATCAAGGCGGCCGAGGCCGCCGAGCAGGCCGCGAAGTTCAAGGCCCGCGAGGAGCTGGTGCTCGCCGAGGCCCGGCAGCAGACCGCCGAGCTGGAGGCTCGCGCCAAGATCCGGCTGGCCGAGGGTGTGCAGGCTGAGGCGGCCGCGCCCGGCCTGGCCGACGTGCAGGTCCGTGAGCGCAACGCCGAGGCGATCGAGAAGATCGGCCGGGCCGAGGCGGCCGTCGAGCGGGAGAAGGCGATCGCGAAGGCGGAGACGATCGAGAAGGCCGGCCTCGCCGAGGCCGCGGTCGAGCGGGAGAAGGGTACCGCCCACGCCGACGCGCTGCGCGACAAGCTCAAGGGCGAGGCCGAAGGTCTCACCGAGAAGGCCGCCGCGCTCGCCGCGATGGACGAGGCGACCCGTGATCACGAGGAGTTCCGTCTGCGCCTGGAGATGGAGAAGGACGTCCGCCTCGCCGGCATCGACGTGCACCGGCAGGTCGCCGAGCAGCAGGCAATCGTCCTGGCGGCCGGCCTGGAGAAGGCGAACATCGACATCGTCGGCGGCGACAGTGTCTTCTTCGACAAGCTGCTCGGCTCGATCAGCCTCGGTAAGAGCGTCGACGGCTTCGTCCAGCACTCCGACGTCGTGCAGACCGTCGGCGCCTCCTACCTCAACGGCAACGGCGACCTGGCCCGCGATCTCGGGCGGGTGCTCGGCTCGATGAGCACCGCCGACGTGTCCAACCTGACGCTGTCGGCCTTCCTGGCCCAGCAGATGAAGCGCGGCGGCCCCGACCGGGACAAGCTGCGTGAGCTGCTCGACACCGCCCGTCAGCTCGGCATCGCCGACAAGCCGGTCGCGGCCCTGGCGGCGGCCGAGCAGTGACCGTCGACACGGCGGCGCCCGCCGCGGCGAGCCTGGACGTCGGCACCTACGAGGTGCTGCGCGACCGGCTCGCCGCGCAGGCGGCCGAGCTGACCCGCCGGGCCGAGGCCCTCAACGCGCGGCGGACCGAGGTGTTCGGCGGCAGCGAGCTGCGCCTGCTCGGCACGGAACGGATCCGCACGGAGCACAACTGCGTCCCGCGCGACATCGTGTCCGTCGGTGGGCTGATGCTGTTCGGGTACAACGTCTTCATCGGCCTCAAGCCGGAGACGACCGTCGACGATGTGTTCTCGCTGCACCGGTTCAGCCGGGACGGCGACGCGTTCCGGTTCGACGAGCCGTCCGCGGACGACGTGCCCGGCCTGCTGCGTGCCCCGCAGCTGCTGCGCGACTTCGGCGAGGTGTACAAGTACTACCGCGACACCCGGCTGCTGCAGCTGCGCCGGCTCGACGGGAAGCTTCTCGCCGTCTTCCAGACCGGTCCGCGCACCGACGACATCAAGGTGCTGCGCTGGACCGTGGACACCGGCAGGCCCAATGAGACCGGCAATGTGTCCTATGTGGACAACCGCGGTGAGCGCGACCATGTGTTCCCGCCGTCGCACGACTTCGAGTGGATCCCGGTCGGCCGGGAGCACCACGTCCTCGGCCGGCACCCGCACATCTCCATCGAGGACGTGGTGTTCGTCGAGACCGTCGGCGGTGACCTCACGGTCAAGGTGGAGAACAACACCGAGACGGGCGAGGGCGTCTACTGCGAGCCGGTCGACGAGCCGCTGCAGAGCCTCGCCGACGCTGATGTCAGCTACGCCCGTGTCGGTCCGCTCGTCCTGCTGCGCATCCGCCCGTACAAGGAAACGGTCTTCAGGTTTCTGGTGTTCAACACCCGGACCCGGGCGGTCGTGCGGCTCGATGGGATCGGGCAGGGCTGCCAGCGCCTGCCGGAGGACCAAGGCCTGATCTTCCCGGGCGGCTACTACCTGGCCACCGGCGTCGCGCGGACGTTCGACACCGACGTGGCCGACCTCGAGTTCGAGCGCGTCATCCGGTCCACCAACGGTGAGGACGTGCTCTACGTCTTCCATGCCCGCGCCGACGGGCGGTCGCTGCTGCTGCCGTACAACGTGATCCGCAAGGCGGTCGAGAACCCGTTCGTCTGTCACGGCTACTCCCTGTTCGACGACGGGACGCTGGTGGTGTTCCGGGCCATGTCCGAGGAGCCGACCCGGGTCCACACGATGCAGGTGTGGCAGACGCCGTACCTGTCGGACACGTACGCCGCGGCGCAGCCGATCGGGACCGGGCCGCTGGACCGGGTGGGCAACGCCGACCTGGTCCGTGGCATCTCCGACTGCCTGTCGGTGGCCCGGATGGTCGCGGACATGGGCCCGTCCGCGGCGGTCTTCGAGGCGATCATCGCCGCGTGTGTCCGCGCGTTCGACCACTACCACTGGCTCGGTGAGCCGGAGCTGGGCGACCTGCGCGGTCCGCTCGCCGAGCTGCGCGGCACAGCCGAGCAGGTCCTCGCCGAGTTCGAGAAGGTGCAGGCGCTCACCGAGCAGGCGGCCGGCGCCCTCGGCGAGGCGGCCGGGCGGATCGAGTCGCTGATCCGCCGCTCTCAGGGCGAGCCGCCGGTCGACACCGACGGCTGGGTGCGTCTGCTCGCCGACCTCCGCCACGCGCAGGGTTCTCTCGTCCCGCTGCGCGATCTGCGCTATGTGGACACCGACCGGATCGCCGCCCTGCAGACGCGGCTCGGCGAGGAGCTCGTGGCCGCCGCCAAGCGGGCGGTGACGTTCCTGCGACGCGACGACGCTTTCGCCGGCTACCTCGCCGATGTGCGGCGCCTGGCCGTGGACGCCGAGGCGATCCGTACCGTGGCCGAGGCCGCGCCGGTCGGCGAGCGGCTGGCCGCGCAGGCCGCGGGGCTGCAGGTCGTGACGGAGGTGGTCGGCTCCCTCGAGATCGCCGACGCCACCGTCCGCGTCGGCATCCTGGACCGGATCAGCGAGGTGCTCGGTGGCGTCAACCGGGCCCGGGCCACCCTCGGCGCCCGTCGCCGCGAGCTGCTCGCGGTCGAGGGCCGGGCCGAGTTCGCGGCCGAGTTCACGCTGCTCGGGCAGGCGGTCACCGGCGCGCTCGCGGTCGCGGACACGCCGGAGCGTTGCGACGAGCAGCTGGGCCGGCTCATGCTGCAGCTGGAGAATCTCGAGTCCCGCTTCGGCGACTTCGACGACTTCCTCGCTCAGCTCGGGGACAAGCGGACCGACGTCTACGAGGCGTTCTCTTCCCGCAAGCAGGCGCTGCTCGACGAGCGGGCCCGCCGCGCCGACCGGCTCGTCGAGTCCGCGGAACGGATCCTCGCCGGTATCGGGCGCCGGGTCGGCACGATGAGCGCACCCGACGACGTCAACACGTACTTCGCCTCCGACCCGATGGTCGTGAAGCTGCGCGGCGTCGCCGGCGAGCTGCGCGATCTTGGCGACCAGGTCCGCGCCGAGGAGCTGGAGGGCCGGGTCAAGGCGGCTCGGCTCGAGGCCGGCCGGGTGCTGCGCGACCGGCTCGACCTGTTCGGTGGTTCAGCCGACGTCATCCGCCTCGGCCGGCATCAGTTCGCCGTCAACACGCAGGCGATCGACCTCACGCTCGTGCCGCACGGCGATGCGCTGGCGTTCACCGTGACGGCGACCGACTACCGCGCGCCGGTCGACGACCCGGTGATCACCGCCGCCCGTCCCTTCTGGGGACAGCTGCTGGTGTCAGAGGCACCTGACGTGTACCGCGCGGAGCACCTGGCCTGCGTGGTGCTCGATGCCGCGTCGGCCGGACAGTCCATTTCGGATGGCCCGGTCCTCACGCTGGACGCGCTCCACCAGGCCGCGGCCATCGACGGCGGCCTCCGCGAACTTGTGCGGGGCGTCGCCGACAGTCGTTATGCCGAGGGGTACGAGCGGGGCGTCCACGATCACGACGCGGCCCTCGTCCTCGACGCGCTGCTGCGGCTGCACGCCGGTGCCGGTCTGCTGCGCTACCCGGCGGCGGACCGGGCGGCGGCGCAACTGTTCTGGACGTTCGGCGCCGACGACGAGGCCAAGGCGGCCTGGACTCGGCGGGCGCGGTCGCTCGCCCGGGCACGGACCGCGTTCGGCCGCTCGGACGCGGTGGGTCAGCTGTGCGCCGAGCTGCAGGCGGCGGTGGCCGCGTTCGCCCCGGCGGACGGGTCGGCCGGGGTCGCTGGGGAGTACCTGTTCGAGGAGCTGAGCGGCGCGCCGTTCGGGTTTGTCACCAGCGCCGGCGTGCGGACGTTTCTCGATCGATTCTGGCGTGCCCTCGGCGGCCCGAACGCGAGCTCCACCCGCGAGTTCAACGAGGACCTGCGCGCCCTCGACGGTGATCTCGTCGCGCGCCGCCAGCTCGTCCACGCGTGGCTCACCTCGTTCGCCGGCACCGTCGACAGTCCTGGCGACGGTGACCTGGAAGAGGCGGTCGCGATCGTGCTCTGTGGTGGCGACGTGCCGCGCCACGAGTCCTCCGCTGCCCTCACCGAGACGGTCGGCGGCCTGCTCGGCGCCCATCCGCGGATCGTCGGCCGCCGGATGGAGGTGCGCCTCGACGAGGTGCTCGCCCGCACCCGCCGGTTCCGTCTCGAGCGGGTTCCGGCCTTCCGCGAGTACCAGCGGCACCGCAACGAGCTGGCCACCCGCGAACGCGAGCGGCTGCGGCTCGACGAGTACAAGCCGAAGGTGATGAGCGCGTTCGTGCGCAACCGGCTGCTCGATGAGGTGTACCTGCCGCTCATCGGGGACAACCTGGCCCGGCAGCTGGGCGCGGTGGGCGATGCGAAGCGGGCCGACCAGATGGGCCTGCTGCTGCTCATCTCGCCGCCCGGCTATGGCAAGACGACGCTGATGGAGTATGTCGCCAGCCGGCTGGGGCTGGTGTTCGTCAAGGTGAACGGTCCGTCGCTCGGGCACCTGGTGACGTCGGTCGACCCGGCGGAGGCGCCGAACGCGACCGCCCGCCAGGAGGTCGAGAAGATCAACTTTGCGCTCGAAATGGGCAACAACGTCCTGCTGTACCTCGACGACATCCAGCACACGTCGCCGGAGCTGCTGCAGAAGTTCATCTCCCTGTGCGACGCCCAGCGCCGCATGGAGGGCGTCTGGAGCGGCCGGACCCGCACGTATGACCTGCGCGGCAAGCGGTTCGCGGTGTGCATGGCGGGCAACCCGTACACCGAGTCAGGACAGCGCTTCCGGATCCCCGACATGCTGGCGAACCGCGCCGACGTGTGGAACCTCGGCGACGTCCTGACCGGCAAGGACGAGCTGTTCGCGCTCAGCTACATCGAGAACGCGCTGACCTCCAACGCCATCCTCGCCCCGCTGTCCACCCGCGACCGCGGCGACGTCGAGCTACTGGTCCGGCTGGCCCGGGGCGACGACACCGTGCGACCGGACCAGCTCACCCACCCGTACTCGGCGGTCGAGGTGGACCAGATGCTGGCTGTGCTCCGCAAGCTGCTGCGGGTGCAGGAAGTGGTGCTGGCGAACAACCGCGCGTACATCGCGTCCGCGGCGCAGGCCGACGCTTCGCGTACCGAGCCGCCGTTCCTGCTGCAGGGCTCGTACCGCAACATGAACAAGCTCGCCGAGCGGGTCGTGCCGGTCATGAACGACGCCGAGCTGGAGGCCGCCATCGACGACCACTACGTCGGCGAGGCGCAGACGCTCACCGCCGGCGCCGAGGCGAACCTGCTCAAGCTGGCCGAGCTTCGCGGCCGGATGACGCCCGAGCAGACGGCGCGGTGGGCTGAGGTCAAGGCCGCGTACCTGCGGGCGCGGGCGCTCGGCGGTGACGGGGACGACCCGATGAGCCGGGCGGTCGGCGCGGTCGGGCTGCTCGCGGACCGGGTCGGCGCGGTGGAGGCGGCGATCGACCGGGCGGCCGCGACAACCCGGCGTCCCGGCCCTGCGACGGCGGGGCCGGATCACACAACCTCGTAGAAGGGGTGTCGGCGCGTTCGTCATGACCGGCGCCGAGACAGCCCTGCTCACCACGCAATGCGCACGGCGGGCAGCTGGCGGGAGGTCGTTATCGTTGGTCGATGCCACGGACCTCCCGCCGGCTGACGTTCTCGGCCCCCGGCCACCAGGCGCGCGGCCGCATACTGGACGCCGCGAAGGCCCGCGACACATCCGAGCTCTGGTCCGTCATCGATCCGAACTGCCTGCAGCGGTCCTCGAGAATGCGAGTGCAGATGCCGACGAAATCCGCGCCGTCGTCTACGCAGAGCCGCACCGGCCTGTTGGTACGCGTCCTCCTGCTGGGAGCCGGGCTCGGACTGACCGCGTTCTTGGGCGACTACGTCGCCGGGGATACCGGCCAGTTCCTGACCGTCGTATTCAGCGGCGCCGCGTGGGGGTGTTGCGCGCTCGTCGCCGGCTACTTCGCCGTCGCGTGGACCCGGGCGGCGGTCACGGGCGCTGCGGCGCTGGTGGTCGCCACGCTGGTGTACTACACACTCATCCTCGTCATCAGCCGCCGCTGGCAGGGCGGCGTGACCGAGGACGGCGGGTCGGCCGACCTGGCGGGCCTGGCCTCGATCGCCCGCGCGACAGCGTTCTGGCTTGCCGCCTCGATCTGCGGCGGTGCGCTCCTCGGCGTGCTCGGCCACCTCGCGCGCACCGGCGACACCTTCCTGTCGGCGTTATGCGCCGGCACCGGCTGGGCGCTGCTCGCGGGACAGGGCCTCTATCTTTTGCTGTTTGCGCCTGGCTGGCTGATTGCCGATATGTTCGGCCACTTTCTGTTCTTCTCTGCGGTATTCAACGTCGTACTGGCCTCCGTCGTTGTCTGCACGCTGTACGCGCGGAGAGCGGCACGCCGGTCGTGGCCGGTCGTTGCCGCGGCGGCATTCGGCGTGAGCGTGGTGAGCGTGGCACTCTGGGGCGTGGTGGAAGGGGTGCGCACCTCAGCGCTGTAGGCAGCGGTGTCCACCGGCATGCAGCATGGCGGCCGCTCGGGGGCCTCGGGCCGGCGGTCGACTGGGCCGGGGCCACCACCCCGGCCATGCCGACGTGGTCGCTGGGCCGCTACGGAACGTCGGTGGTCTGCAGGACGTCGGCCATCGGGTACACCTGGCTGCCGGGCTTGGGCAGGTCGACCCAGGCGACTCGCAGCGCGGTGCCGCGCCAGGCCATGCCCACGATGCCCACGATGCCCGACCGTGACGTAGGCGAGAGCAGCCTGTGCGTCGTCACGCCGGTAGCCACGTTCACGACGTCGAACGAGTCAGGATTGGCGGCCGTACCCCTGAGCGCGACGGCGAGCAGCCGACCGTCGGCGGACACCCGGACCCGGTCCGCTGTAGGGCAGTGCCATCGGTTGACGTCGAAGTGCACGGTGCGGATCGGCTTGCCGGTATCGGCCGAGGAGATCCGCAGGTCGCAGACGGTCTGCGGGGTGGTGAGCAGCAGTCCGCTCTGGATCGAGAGGTTGTTCACGTCCCAGGCGGGGAGGGGGTCGAGCGCGGTGAGCCGTTCCTCTTTGCCGCTGGCCAGATCGTGCCGCATGATCCGGCCCGGTGTGCGGTAGAGATAGGCAGCGGTGGCGGTCGCGCCGATGAGCTGGACGTCCTGGCCCTGCACGCGCACCTCGCGGGTGAGCGCCACGGCGCCGCCGGGCGCGAGCACGACGAGGCGCATCGCCACGCCGGTGCCGTTGACGCCGTCCTGGCGCTGCACGCGGGGCTGGAGGTCCTTGCTGCCCAGCAGGACAGTGCGGCCGTCGTCGAGCGCCACGCGCTGGCGCGGCCCGTCGATGAGGTCTGGCAGAGCAGCTGCAATGATCTTGCCGTCCGGTGAGAACTCGAGCAGGCCAGGGGGCGGCTGATAGCCCAGTGGGTTCTGGTTGTCGCCGGCGTTGAACATCGCCCAGCCGGGCTCCAGAGGGAGCCGTTGGCCTAATGCCGCCGCCGTCTCGGTCGCGGCCGGCGTGGGCGGGGCGGCCGTCGTGATTGGCGGGATCGCCGGTGGAGCCGGGTGCGAGGAGAGGGCGCGCTCAGCCAGTACCGTTCCCGATGCAGTGACGGCGACCGCGATGGTGGCCGCGGTGGCCACGGACCGCAGCCGGCGGCGGTGATGGCGGCGCAGGACCACCTGTAGGTCTGGCGCGCTGGGCGGCACGGCGTCGGCGGCCCGGTGCAGTGTCCGGACCAGGTCGTCGGGTGTCATGTGTGCTCCTCACCGAGCGTGCGGCGCAACTCGGCGAGGCCGCGCGCCATGCGGCTCTTGACGGTTCCCTCGGCGATGCCCAGCACCGCTGCGGTCTCCACAGTGGATAGATCCAGCAGCACGCGGCACACGATGACGGTGCGCTGTGGCAGCGGGAGGTGGTGCAGCGCGGCGATCGCCTGCTGATGCCCGGGATCCTCGCGAGCTGGATGGAGGTCGTCGGCGGCCGGCAACGGGCGCTCCCGGCGAACCTTGCGCCACCAGGACGTGGCCCAGTTCATTCCGACTCGGAACGTCCATCCGCCCGGGCTGTCGTGGTCGCGGACCTGGCTCCAGCGCGCATAGGCACGGGCCATCGCTTCGTCGGCCGCTTCGCGAGCCAGCTGCGGATTGCCGAGGGCTACGGCGAGCGCGCGGTAGAGCCGATCGGCCTCGGAGCGGTAGAACGCCTCGAAGTCGGTCGTTCGCCGGCCTGTCATCAGGGATGTCCCCACAGCACGTACACGCATCGAGGCGGCCCGGCGTTCCCTCGGCGCTCAAAAATACTTTCCGGGGTGTGCGCTGGATCCGCACACCGTCCTGGCCGCAGCTCGCAAGTCGTCAGCCTCGGCGGTGACCGTCACCCCGGGCCGCAGTCGCCGAACGAGCTTGAAACGAACGCGATCGGGCAGGTCACTCCCGGGCTGCAGCTACTTGGCGCCGACGGCCTGCGCCATCAGCTCCAGCAGATGCTGGAAGTCGCGCCCGGTGGCCCGCGACAAAGCGATCTCGCAGGTTCGGTTGACCGACGCGCACCGGCCATCGAGGTCGCGGAGCTGGGCGGCTTGCGACGCCAGCGCCGACGCGCTCAGCTCTGGATGCAACAGGCCTCGGTCGCCGGCGAACCCACAGCAGCCCCAGTCATCGGCGACCACCACCTCATGTGCGATGGCCTCGGCGATGCGATGCATCGACGAGGTGGAGCCCAGGCGCGTCGACGAGCAGGTCGGATGCAGCACGATCCGTGGGTGCCTGGTCAGCACGGTGACGTTGGGCAGGATCTGTTCGGCGGCGAACTCGACGGCATCGACGACCCGCAGCTGCGGCAGGTCCGACAGCAGGCCTTCGAGTCCCTCGGTGCACGAGGAGGCGTCCGTCACCACCGGTAGGCGGCCGCCTTCTGAGGCCCGCAATATGGCCTCTGTACTGCGGCGCTTCATCTCGGCATATCCTCGGTCGAACCCTTTGGACTTCCACGGCGTGCCGCAGCACAACGAGTTGATCGCCTCGACGGTGCGGATCTCCAGGTCAGCTTGGCGGCAGAGCGACACAAACGCGTCCTGGACTCCGTTACCGCCGGGCGCCGGGGCGAACATCGTGGACAGGCAGCTCGGGAAGTAGACCGCGACCGGCCGGTCGGTGCTCAGTTCGGGGCGCCGGGTACCGCCGGCGGGCAGATCCGGGGACCACAGTGGAACGTTGTCCTTGCCCGCGACCTTGCGGGCGATCCGGGTGGCGGTAGCCGGCAGCGCGGGTGGCAACGCGGCCGCGGCCGACAACGCGGCCGCTGATCCGCGGGTGAAACCCTCCCAATGCCGTGCCAGGGAGGTCCACGCGCGCTGCGACGCCGGCCCGTGCTGGTCGGATCGCAGCCGGCGGATCAGGTCACCGGTGTTGATGTTCACCGGGCATAGGGTCTGACACATGCCGTCGACCGCGCATGTCTGTTTCGCTTCGTATTCGTACTCCTGCTCCAGCTGGTCGGCCAGCGCCGCGTCGCCGGCGGCTCGCGCGCGGGCGACCTCGCGTCGCAGGACGATGCGCTGACGCGGTGTCGTGGTCAAGGCCCGGCTCGGGCAGACGGGCTCGCAGTATCCGCATTCCACGCATCGATCCGCCTCGGGTTCGATGGTCGGTGTGGACTTCAGATGCCGTAGGTGCAGGTCCGGGTCATCGGTGATCAGCACGCCCGGATTCAGGATGCCCTGCGGGTCGAGCAGGTGTTTGACCTCGGTCATCACCTCGTACAGCTCGTCGCCGTACTGACGTCGTACGAACGGGGCCATGATCCGGCCAGTGCCGTGCTCGGCTTTGAGTGTGCCTCCGTTGCCGAGCACCAGATCGACCATTTCCTCAGTGAACTGCCGGTAGCGATCCAGACTCGCCTGCTGTTCGAACCACTCGTTCAGCAGGAAGTGGACATTGCCGTCCTTCGCGTGCCCGAAGATCACCGAGTCCTGGTACTCGAACCGCTCGAACAGCCGGGTCAGCTCGGTGCAGGTCTCCCCGAGCCGATCGACCGGGACCGCGACGTCCTCCAGCAGGGCCGTGCTGCCCGAGGGGCGGGCCCCGGCTACCGCGGCATACAGCCCCTTGCGGATCCGCCAGAGCGACCCCCGGACCGTCGGGTCGGAACTGAGCAGGCCGTCGTTGAGGCCGAGACTCCTCAGCTGCCCGGACGTCGCCTCAAGCCGGTGCTGCAGGTCCGGGGCGCTGTGCTCCTGGAGTTCCACCAGCAGGGCGGCATGTTGGTCGACGTCGAGCGCTCGCAGCTGCGGTGGTGCGTTCGCATCGCGCTGGGCCACTCGCAGGCTCGTGGCATCCAGCAACTCGATGGCCGCGAATCCGGCTGCCGCCAGGTCCGGGACTGCCGCGGTCGCCGTTGCCAGGTCGTTCAGAAGGAGCAGTCCGGTGGCGTTGTGGGTGGCCACCGGCACAGTCCGGAATGTCGCTTCGGCAATGAACGCCAGCGAGCCCTCGCTGCCGACGACCAGGTGCAGCAGGATGTCCAGCGGGCGGCTGTAGTCGAGGAAGCTGTTGACTCCGTAGCCCATCGTGTTCTTGATCGCGAACTGCCGTTGGATCGTCGCCACTGACTGTGGGCTACCCAGGACTCGATCCCGCAGCCGGCTCAGCCCTTCATGGATTCGGGGCTCGAGCGATCGCAGGCGTTCCTCGGCGTCGGCCTGGCCGGTGTCCAAGATCGTGCCGCTGGCCAGCACGAGCACCGCGGACTCCAGGGTTCGGTAGGCGTTGGACTCAACGCCACAGGCCATCCCGCTGGAGTTGTTGGCGATCACTCCCCCGATGGTGCACGCCGCCTCACTGGCCGGATCGGGACCCAGCTTGCGTGCGAACCGTGCGAGCCTGGTGTTGACGGCCCGCACCGTCGCACCCGGTTGGACTCGTACGCGCGCGCCTTGGTCCAGTACCTCGATCGAACCGAAGTTCCGGCGGGTGTCGACCAGAACCCCGTCGCTGACCCCCTGCCCGGACAAGCTGGTTCCGCCGGAGCGGAAGGTCAGCGCGAGGCCCGCCTCAGCGGCGGTCCGAACCAGCGTGGCGATGTCGCCGCCGTTGCGCGCGTACACCACGGCCTGGGGTGTCAGGAGGTAGTGAGACGCGTCGTGGGCGTACCCCAACCGGTCGGAGGCGCGCGAGGCGACTTGGCCGGGCAGCGCGCCCTCCAGGAGTGCGAGCAGGTCGGGGTCGGGGTTCAGATCGGCGGGGCGTCGGCTCACGGGGTCACACCTACGCCCCCGCGGCGGCGGGGTGCCGCAGTCCTGTGCCCCGCACGCTCGTGCGAATGCGGTAGAGCGAGGTCGAGGCACACAAGAAGAGGTCCCTGCCGTCCGCCCCGCCCCATGCGAGGTTGCCGACGGTCTCGGGCACCTGCAGGACGCCGAGGCGCTTGCCAAGCTCGTCGAACACCCAGACGCCGCCGGGGCCGGTGACCCAGATGTTGCCGCGGTTGTCGCACTTCATCCCGTCCGGAACGCCACGGGCCGGGTCGCCGTCACCGATCTCATCGGCGAACACGCGGGCTGGGCCGAGCGAGCCGTCCGGCGCCACGTCGAACACCTTGATCTCCGCGCGTGGCGTGTCGTTGATGTACAGCAGGCTGTCGTCGGGTGAGAAGCACAGCCCGTTCGGCTGCTCGAACTCTTCGGCCGCAGTGGCCAGCGACAGCGCGCCGTCAGCGTCGATACGGAATACGCCTTGAAACGACAGGTCCTGCTCGCGCTCGATCCCGAACCCCGGGACCCGGCCGTAGATGGGATCGCTGAAGTAGATGTCGCCCCGCGGCCCGACGACCACATCGTTCGGGCTGTTCAGCTCGTGGCCGTTCCAGCGATCGGCCAGGACGGCGGCCGACCCGTCCGTCCGCTCCAGCATCAGCCGGCTGGTGGCGTGTTCGCAGACGACCAGGTTCCCGTCCGAGTCGTAGGCTAGGCCGTTGCCTTTGTTGCTCGGGTGGCGCACCACGCTCACCCCGTGTTCCTCGGACCAGGACCGCCGGGTGTCGCCGGGCATGTCGCTGAAGTAGAGCCGCTGCTCCTGTGGCTGCCAGACCGGTCCCTCGGTGAACGCGAATCCGGTTGCCAGCCGTTCGAGCTCAGCGCCGCGGGCCAGCAGGACGTCGAAGCTTCCAGCCGAGTTCGTCACTGTGCGTCACCATTTCCGGTGCCGACCTCGTCGAACAGCGCCGTCGAGAAGCTTGCGATGCTCTCCACGATCGCGTCCCATGCCGGTCCGTGCTCCTGGCTGGCGACCCACTTCTGGCGCAGTTCCTCGGTTTCGAACTCCAGGCTGATGCGATAGTTGGACTCGCCGTCGGCCGGGGCCAGCAGCCTGACGCTTCTGAAGCCCTCCTGGATCGATACCGCCGGCACGAAGCTCTGCTGGAAAGCACGCACGAGCGGCTCGGCGTGGTCGGGTTCGAGTACCAGGTCGATGTGCAGTGTCGTCATTGAGGTTCCCTTCTCTTGGATCATCTGTAGCACTGCCAATGGTGGGTGCGGCCGCGAACGGCCGCACCCACCATCAGGTCAGATCTCCCGCAGCAGCCACCTGATCGCGTTCGACCAGAAGGTCAGCGTCTGCGGCTTCCACAGCGCGTCGAGGTTGTGACCGACGGAGTTGTGCACCACTCGCCCGCGTCCGTACGGGAATGCCCATGCCTGAGTCGACCGGGCCAGGCGGCGCCCGGTGTCGGTGACGTAGGGGATCCCGTCGATGTTCTCGCCCTCCATCAGGATGTACTTCGGGTCACCGTCGTAGAGCGTGAAGTGCTGCTCGTCGGTCACGATGTAGTCGGTGACGCCCCGCATGATGGGGTGCTGCGCCTGTTCCCGCTTGACCAGCACCTTCCAGGGACGCATCGGCGGGTGTCCGTCGTACATGCCGCCGGCCACCTCGCGGTAGTCCTTGGAGTAGAGCGCGACGTGGCAGTTGTTGTGCGCCGCGAACAGGCCACCGCCGCCGGCCACCCACTCCTTGACGGCCTGACCGAATGCGTCGGTGACCCAAGGCTTGTTCACCAGGGGGGCTTGCGGCGCCATCATCGAGGTGGTGTACGGCCAGGCGTCCGGTCCCACGTATCCGCCGGGGTAGTTGGTGCCGTCGCGGAAGCCCAGGAAGACCTTGTAGTTGGCCAGCCGGTCCAGGATCGCCTTCTTGTTCTGGAATTCCTCGTAGGCGATCGTGTAGTGGAAACCGAGGTTCATCTCGGCGAAGAGCCGGTTGAGGTGGGTGTGAATGTAGTCCGCATTGTGCACGCGGTCACCGATCAGGGCGAGCACCGGGACCTTCTTGTTCCCCTGGTTGCCCTGGTTGCCCTGCCCCTGGTTGCCCTGGTTCCCCTGGTTCCCGTGCGCCATGGCGGGAGTGGCGCCTAAGGCCGTGGCCGCGAGGGCACCGGCGGAGACCACGCCCGAAGCCTTGACGAACTTACGTCGCGAAACGCCGGACCCTGACTCAGAGCTGGGTGCGGATGGGGTGTTGTCAGACATTTCACTCCTTGTGCGGATACGGTCGGCCCGCCGGCTTTTGCGCGGCGACGCCGGGACGGTTTCCCCCCGATGCCCGATGACGAAGTACCGGGCCAGTTCTGCGCCTGACCTCCCTCCTTGAGGTCATGGTCAGCGGTGTTTCGATCGCCTTGGCTAGCGGGAGCGACGCTGGTTGCCGGCCGCCAGCGCCAGGACCGCGACCATCAGGACGCCTTGGACGATGAGTTGCCAGGCGGCGATCAGTCCTAAGACGTTGAGCATCGTGGTGAGCAGCGTGAGAAACATGGCCGCGCCCCAGACCCCGACCACGGTCGAGCGGCCGCCTGCGATCAACGAGCCGCCGAGCACAACCACGGCGATCGAGGCGATCTGGTAGGTGTTGGCCAGGTCGAGCGCGGCTCCCCCCGAGTACCCGGCAAGCATCAGTCCGGCCAGGCCGGCGAACAGACCGCTCGCCACGTAGGCCATGGCGACGGTCAGGTCCACCGAGATCCCGGAGAGTCGGGCGGCGCGCAGGTTCTGTCCGACCGATTGCACGGACCGGCCGAATACGGTGCGGTGCAGGATGATTGCTGCAACCAGGGAGACGACGAGGGTCGCGGCTACGCCGATCGGAACACCCAGCCAACGCACACTGGTGAACGACGTCAGTCCCGGGCTCGGCTCAGACGAACCGCTGTGCGCCAGGCGCTGGGAGATCGAGAACAAGACGAAGCCGACCGCCAAGGTGGCCACGATCGGTGGAACGCCGAGTCCGCGAATGACGATGAAGTTCAGGAGCCCGCAGGCTAGGCCGACCACGATCGCGGCCAGCACTCCCCAGAGCAGCCGCGAGTTCGAGCCGTCCATGACCCGCACCGCGGCGAACCCCGACAGTGTCATCACGTAGGAGATCGAGAGGTCGATGTTCCCGTTGCCCGCTGTGATGACGAACATCTGCCCGATGCCGGCCAGCACCAGGAACACCGCGACCACGGCTGCCGAGACGAGGGTGTTCTCCAAGCCGCGACCGGCGCGCGCGACAGTGATCAGCCAGACGGCGATCGCCGCGGCAACCGACCACGTCGCGGGTGCGGCGAGTATCCGCCGGCCCCACCTGTGGGCTTGTGAGGCAAGGCCCGCCTGTGCCACCCGACTCATCGCGACCTCCGTCCCAGAGCGCGCCCGGCCAGTACCACGAGCAGCAGCAGCCCTTGGATTCCGGTTTGATAGTCCGAGGAGACGTTCAGGAAGGTGAGCACCGAGGCGACGAGCCCGAGAGTGATCGCTCCCAGTACGGCCCCGACCGGTGCCACCACACCGCCGCTGAACCGGGCGCCGCCCAGGATCACCGCGGCGATCGTCAGGATGGTGTAGCCCGAGGTTCCGTGCGCATCGCCGCTGGCGGTGTTCGCGGTGACGGCGAAGCCTGCGAGCACCACGAAGCATCCAGCCAGGCCGTAGGCGGCGACTCTGGCCCGCGCCGACGACCGGCCGGCGCTGTCGAGGGCCCGCGGGTTGCTTCCCAGGGCCCGCACGATCATCCCGAGTCTTGACCGGTTGAGGATCAGGGAGGCGACGATCGCGACCGCGGCGGCGAGGACGATTGGCAGCGGTACCAGCGGGGTGTCCCAGTAGGCCCAACGGGCCAGCCAGCCGGGCGCCATCCCGCCCGGTGTCGGCAGGACGAGCATCGCCACCCCCAGCCAGACGAACGAGGCGGCCAGCGTGACCATGATCGCCGGCAGGCGTCGGACATGGATCAGGGCACCCATGGCCATGTAGGCGCCGATGACGCCGGCCAGCGCCAGCCATCCCCAGACCGGATCGCTGGCCAGCCAGGAGGCGATCACGACGTTGACGAAGCCCAGCGCCGAGCCGACGCCGAGGTCGAGGTCGCCGACCGCGATGATGCACAGTTGCGCGGTCGCTGCCAGCACCAGTGGGGTGGAGCTGCGCAGTACCAGGCTCATCCCTTCGGCGGTGAAGGTACCGGGCTCAACCAGCCGGAGCACGATCAGCATCAGGGCCAGCCCCGCGGCCGGTAGGCCGGCTGTCCACAGGTCCTGCCATCGACGTCCCGCTAGCCGCGGGGCGCGAGCCGGTACGGTCGCCGTGGTCGTCACGACACCTCACCTCCTTCGTCTTCGGCGGTTTCAGAGGGCGTCTTCTCGGCGAAGGAGGCCAAGAGCAGCCTCTCCTCGCTGAATTCGTGCCGTTCGAGTTCGTCAACCACCTGCCCGGCCTGGATGACATAGGAGCGGTGGCACTGGCGGATCTCATCGGTCTCGGTCGAGTACCAGAGGACAGCCCGTCCGCGAGCGGCCTCCGCATGCACCAGGTCATAGATCTGGTGCCTGGTCGAGATGTCCACGCCCCGGGTCGGATCGTCCAGCAACACGAGATCGGACTCAGCCGCGAGAGCACGCGCCACCAGGGCCTTCTGCTGGTTACCTCCGCTGAGGTTGCCGATCAGCCCGTTGACGTTGCCCCGAATGTCCAGGCGACGGATCCAGTCCTCGGCCAGGCCGGACTCCGCGGCCGGATTGACCAGCCCTCGCCTGCTCAGCGTGCGCAGCGAGGAGAGCGACACGTTCTGGCGCACGGACCACAGCGGCATCACGCCCTCTCCGCCGCGATCGCCGCTGACGAAGCTCGCCTTGCGAGGGCCGCGACGCGAGGCCGCGAATGCGGCATGCAGGATCTCGCGTTGGCCCTGGCCGTCGAGCCCGGACAGGCCGACAACCTCGCCCCGCCGGACGGTGATCTGCCGTCCCGGTGCAGCGGGCAGATCGATGAGGAAGGGCTCCCCGTCGTTGGCGCGCGCGTCCTGTTGCGTGGAGTCCGCCTGGTCCGGGTCGGTCCCGTCGCCCATCAGCCTGATCAGGGCGTCCCGGTCGAGTTCGCCGGGGCTCGCCTGATGCACGACCTGACCGTCGCGGAGGACGACGACACGGTCGACGTTCTGAGAGATCTCCCTGAGCCGGTGCGAGACCAGCAGCGTGCAGACACCCTCCATCCGCGGCGATCGCAGGAAGGCGAACAGCTGGTCCGCCGTCGGCCCGTCCAGCGAGGCTGTCGGCTCGTCGAGAACCAGCAGCCGCATCGGCGGGCCGACGTCGGCGACCGCCAGGGCGATCTCCACCATTTGTTGCTGGCCGAGCGGCAGATCACCGACCCGTGTGCGGACCGTGATCCGCGAGCCGGGAAAGACGGCGGCGAGCGCGTTCTGCGCTGCCTCTGTGGCCGCTCGCCGCCACCGCCACCCCAGTGCGCCCGGATAGCGCACCAGCAGGTTCTCCAGGACTCTGAGGTTCGGGTGCAGGCTGAGCTCCTGCTCGACGATTCGGACGCCGCGCTGGCGGGCAGCCCGCGGAGCGAAGTCCGTTCCGCAGGCGGTTCCGCCCAGTCCCAGCGTGCCCGCATCGGGCCGGACCTGTCCGGTGAGAACCCGCATCAGGGTCGACTTGCCGGCACCGTTGTGCCCCACGAGCCCGATCACCTCCCCAGGGCGCGCTGTCAGGTCGACAGACTTGAGCGCCTGAGTCGGCCCAAACGCCTTGGCGATCCCCGCCAACTCGAATGCGGCCGAATGCTCCGGCAGATCGGTTGAGCGATCGGATGCAGAGGCAACCCCGCTCGTTCTCATCAGCACGTGTGCCCTTCCCTTTGACTCGCCCTTGCTACCGATCAGAACGGTGACTTGAAGTCGCTGTCGCCGGGCTTCGGAGAGTTCGGCGGCGCGGCGCCGCCCTTGACCGCAGCCACCAGCCGCTTGGTGAAGTCCAGGGTGTAGATCGGTCCAGCGACCCCGTCCGGAGGCGTGACGCCGATCCAGGCGTCGCGCTGCTCGGCCGTTGTGATCGGGATGAGCGGTACCCGGATGTCCTTCGGAACGTCCTCACCGATGGCCAGCAGATAGCCGACCCAGAGTGCGATCGACGCGACGCCGGGAGCGGCAGAGAGCGAGATCGTCTCGTAGGAGCCGCCATCGACGAGTTCCTTCCACAGCCGCAGCTCGTCTCCGCGGTTGCCCATGATGATGGTCGGGATGGGCCTGTTGGCCGCCTTGAATGCCAGCGCCGCTCCGGTGCCGTCACCACCTTGCGTCACCACCGCGTCGACCTGCGGCAGGGACGGCAGGATGCCGGCCACTGCCTGCTGGGAGACCGACTTGGTCCAGTTGCCGCGGACCGAGCCCACGATCTTGATGTCCGGGAACTGCTTGAAGCCCTCGACCGTGCCGCGGTGGATGTCGTCGTCGACCGAGGTCCCGGAGATGCCCCGGATCTCCAGCACATTGCCCTTGCCACCCAGCTGCTTGCCGATGTATTCGGCTTGCTGGCGACCATGGCTCTCCCAGTCGTAGCTCACCTTGTACGCGCAGTCGGCCGTGACCAGGGAAGAGAAGGCGACGACCTTGGTGCCTTTGGCGCAGGCCTGCTGGATCGCACCGTTCAGGGCGGTCGGTGACGCGGCGTTGATCGTGATCACGTCCCAGTCCTGGACGAGCAGGCTCTGCAACTGCGACAACTGCCCGTTTGCGGTGTTGTCGGCGTTGACCACCGTCGAGCCGGCGATCAGCCCGTCGGTCTTGGCGCCGTCGGCCGCGGCCTCGAACGACTTGACCATCGTCTGGCGGAAGAAGTTGCCGTTGTATGAGTTACTCAGGGCGATCTTGGGTTTTCGCTTCGCCTCACTTCCGCCCTTCTCCCCCGCCTTGTCGTCGCTCCCACCACAAGCCGAGGTGCCCATGGCGAGCGCCATGACGATCACCCCGACGTTGATTCGCATCAAGCGCTTCATTCGCACTCCGTACAACTGATTGACCACTGGTCAGCGCAATGTACTGAGCGGACATGGCGGTGTCAACGCCCCGGCCTCGGCATGTGCCCAGCCCAGGGCCCCGGCGTTGCTTCTGTCTGTCCGGTTTGGTGATGGTTCACGAGACGCCATGGACGGCGAAGACATCGACCCGGTCGTGCGGGTCGCGGCGGTCGTGGTCGATGTCGGCGCGTCCGGCGAGTCGGTAGGCGTCGATGACGAGGTTGGGGCAGCACAGCCAGGGCGCGGCGTGCGGCACCGGCTCTGAGCTGGGAGTTGTCCTCGTGGAAGGTGGCGCCTGCGACCCGGTACAGCCGATTTTCCACGCACCGGCGTTCGCGGACGTGGCGGTTGCGGCGGGCAGGCCGGCCAGGTCGGCGGGCACGCCGGTGATGCCTCCGGCGATTTTCTTCGCGGATTCGGATGCCGTCGAGGCCGCCGGCGTCGCGGCGTAGCCGCCCGGGTACCGGCGGCCCCGCACCCGCGAGGTGGCCAACAACAGGACTAAAGGGGATTAGACCGGCACGAGCACGACTCCTGAACATGATCATCAGGTCAGAACCTGAAGATCATCCAGAAGTCGTGGTCGCCTGCTATCCAACCGCCGAGGTCGGCGATTTCATGACGTAACCGGGCAAGACAGCCTCGGCTTGTGCCTGACCTACTCCCAGACGGGGTCGGAGCCGACGCGGTGACCGAGCTCAGCCGCAACCCGGCGCACCGCCGCACCCAGCGCGGAGATCCGCTCAAAGGTGGCATTGGGCTTGGACACGGAGACACTCACCGCGGCCAAGCCGTCGCCGCGGCCACCCCGCCGCGTGGACAAGGCGGCCGAGACGCAGCACAAGCCTTCGGCAGCCTCTTCGTCGTCGATCGCGAAGCCCCGGTTGCGCACCCGGGCCAACTCCTCGAAGAATGCCTGCGGGTCGGTGATCGAGCGCGCCGTCAGCGCACGCCACTGCCCATGGCCGGGGACACGCGCCCGAATGTCCGCATCGGGCAGCCTGGCCAGCATGGCCTTGCCGGTGGCCGTGCAGTTCGCCGGAATCGAGAGGCCGACCTCGGAGGTCAGCCGAACCGACTGCTTGCCGAGCCGACGCGACACATACAGGACCTCGAATCCCGAGCCCAGCATGGCCAGCTGCATGGTGTGGTCGGCCAGCGTCTCATCCTCGCGACACAGGTCCCGGAACTCCTGCACCAGGTCGACGCTGCGCAGATAGCCCGCGCCAAGTTCGACCAAGTGCGAGCCCAGCACGAGGCCGCCGTCGCGCCGGTGAACCACTCCGAGCGACTGCAACACCCCGATCAGGTTGATCGTCGATGACTTCGGGATATCCAGCCGGCGCGCCAATTCGCTGACCGTCGTGGGCCGCGAGCCTCGCTCACTCAACACGTCCAGCAGCGCGAAGGCGCGCATCACGGCCGGAACCTTGGCCCGCACGGCCTCGTCTTCGTCGTCGTCAACGCTCCTTGGCGGCATCGGGCATCCCCTCAACATGGCTCCAAGGCCGGAAAGTAACGCACCACTGCGCCAGCCCCGAAGTCTACAACTCATACTGGTCGGTATATTGACCGACGATCGACATGTTGTACTCTACCAGCCGTGCTGTGTCTGCCCGGACTCGGGCGGCGAGCCCACCGACAGGGTGCGACTGTCCGGCTGAGCGATCGCCGGCGCCGAGAGGAGAACCATGGGCGAGTTCGAGGGCGTTAGGGCTCTGGTCACCGGCGGAGCGTCAGGCATCGGCCTGGCCACGGCATCGCATCTTCGATCCCTGGGCGCAACGGTGGCGGTGCTGGACCGCCAATCACCCCCCGAGGAATCCGGAATCTTCACCGTTCTCGCCGAACTCGGTGATGGCGACGCCGTGAAGCGGTCGGTCGACCTCGTGGCCCGGCAGCTCGGAGGCCTGGACGTCCTGATCAACAATGCCGGAATCGGCGCGCAAGGCACCGTCGAAGACAACGACGACGCCCAGTGGCACCACGTCTTCGACATCAACGTGCTCGGCATCGTGCGCGCGACGCGGGCGGCGCTGCCGCATCTGCGGGCGTCCCAGCACGCCGCGATCGTGAATACCTGCTCGATCGCCGCGACCTTGGGGCTTCCACAGCGAGCGCTGTACTCGGCGAGCAAGGGCGCGGTGCTTGCCCTGACTCGGGCAATGGCAGCCGACCTCGTTGGTGAAGGGATCCGGGTCAACGCCGTCAACCCGGGCACGGCCGACACTCCGTGGGTCGAACGGCTGCTCAACTCGGCTGTTCAGCCGCACGACGAACGGATCCAGCTCGAGGCCCGCCAGCCGCACGGCCGCCTGGTCAGCAGCGACGAAGTGGCCCGCGCGATCGCGTATCTGGCCGCCCCGACCTCGGGCTCGACCACCGGAGCCGCCCTGGCAGTCGACGGGGGGATGACGGGCCTGCGGGTACGCCAGGGCGGGACGGCCAAATTCGCTCAGCGCGACCCGAGGACGGCGGCGATCAGGACCGTGGGCGGTGTGCCCGGGTCGCCCACGGTAGCCACGAGCACCTCTGGCGCACCAAGGGAGATCGCCTGACGTTCGCCTCGGACGGATGCCCGGACGGCAGGGCCAGGGGAAGGAGGAACTTGGTCGACCAGCCTTGACTGACTAACATTCACATCCATCGAAGCAGACGCTTTCTACCGAACGGAGACGCCGTGCGCCAGGCCGAGCGCCCTGCCGGGATGATCGCGATGTCCCGCGCGGTGACCTCCGCGGTCCTGCCCGGGGACCTCATGGCCCGGCTCGCGGGCCTCCTGCGGCTCGCCAGGACCGAGGCGGTGGAAAGCGCGCGGCGGCGCTGTGCAAGGAGACCATTGTCATCCTGCTCCCCGCGCTGGTCTGGATGCTCGTGCAGCACACCGACCGGCGGACCCGCAAGTGGAACCTCGGCGTCTTCTTCGTCTCCTTCACCGTGCTGGTGTCCTCCTACCCGGTCTTCGCCCTGCTCAAGAACGAGCTCCTGCCCGGTACGGGACATGTGAGCCTCACCGGGGCGCTGTGGTGGCAGCTGTTCGGCCGGTCGGGCAGCGGCAGCCTGCTCGACTCCTCCTCCGGCACATTCAGCCTGGCGAAGTCGTGGGTCGACCTGGATCCGTGGTTGCTGCTGCCCGGAGTGCTGCTCATCCCGGCCGGGTTCGCGGTCGCGTGGCTGCGCCCGATCGGCCTGGCCCTGCTGATCCAGGTCGTGATGATGTGCCGTGGCGGGTACATGCCCTTCGCGTACGTCATCGCGATGCTGCCGTTCGCGGCGCTGCTCATCGCCGGCGCCTGCGACATGCTGTGGGCCCGCGGCCGCACCTGGCGCGTGGCACCGCTGGCGGCCGCGGCCGTCGCCGCCGTCCTGGTCGTACCGGCCTGGGCGACCACCCTGTACGACCAGTCGAAAACCGATGGCAGCGCCGACTCGCGGGCGGCCACGAGATGGGTCATCGACCACATCCCCCATGACGCCGCCGTGGTCACCGACGGCTACATCTGGATGGACCTCAAACTGGCCGGCTTCACCAGACCGGTCTGGCTGTGGAAGGTCGACACCGACCCGGAGGTCATGCAGAAATACCTACCCGGGGGCGCGTCGAGCATCGACTATGTCGTCATGACCGACCAGGCCGAGAGCACTCTCGCCTCACTGCCGACCCTGCGCGACGGCATCGCCGACTCCACGGTGGTGGTCCGCTTCGGTGAGATCCTGGTGCGGAAGGTGGCCCCCTGAGAAGCAGGCCGGCCCTTCTCGCATCGAGAGGGGCCTGTCGTCCTCGTGGAGCCGTCTCGCCGACGCGAATCCCGGGATCGGCGAGCTTGAGTGCGGCCTATAGGGCCGCTGTCGACGTCGGTCACTTTGTACTTCCTGTTCCAAGCACCCATATATGGTGTGGCGCAAAGGCCCTGAGGGCCTCGTGGCTCTCGATCCGAGACGCTATGAAACCCACGTTTCGAGCCCTACAGTGGGCGCATGTCGGCCACAGTGCGTCGCCACGAGGTCATGTTCGCCGGTGCGGGCGACGGCGAGGGCGATCTGTCATGGGGACAGATCGACATCTGGTTGTCGATGGCCAAGCTGGGCCACGCGATGGCGATGGGCGGCGTGCGGCCGCTGCCCGAGGGCACGTCCGTGACCGACGTCGAGGCCGAGCTGCGGTACGTCATGAGCCGCTACCAGACGATGCGCACCCAGCTCGCGTTCGACGCGGCGGGCTGGCCCCGTCAGGTCGTCCACGCCGCCGGCGTCATCGACCTCGAAGTTTTCGACGCTGGCTCTGACGAGCCCGAGGCCGTGGCGGCGGCGATCGAGGCCCGCTACCGCGACGAGCCGTTCGACTACACCACGCAATGGCCGCTGCGGATGGCGGTCGTGTGCCGCGGCGATGCGTGCCTCTTCATCGTCATGATCGCCTCACACATCGCGTTGGACGGCGCCGCCGCGGCGATTATGATGCGCGAGAGCGACTCCCGCAGCACCGCCCCGGTGGCCGGCACCTGGCCCATCGACCAGGCCCGCGAGCAGGCCGGCCCGGCCGGGCAGCGGCAGAACGCCGCCGCGCTGCGCCACTGGGACCGGAACCTGCGCGCGATACCCGTGCCGCGGATGCCCCCGTCGCGCGACCCGCGCCAACCGCGGCACTGGACCGGCCTGTTCCGCTCCGCGGCACTGCCGAAGGCGCTGCACGCCGCGGCGTCCCAGGACGGCCTCGACGCCGGCGCGGCCCTGCTCGCCACCTTCGCCCTCGCCTTCGCCCGCGTCGGCGGCCCGGCCGTCCTGCCGCTGCGCATCACCGTCGGCAACCGGTTCCGGCCCGCCCTGACCCAGGCCGTCGGCCCCGTCTCCCAGGCCGGCCTGTGCGTCATCGACACCGACGGCGACTTCCGCGAGGTGCTGCGCCGGGCGCATGCCGCCACCCTGGCGGCCTGCAAGTACGCCTACTTCGACCGGCGCGATCTCGAGCGGCTGCTGGCGACGATCGTCGCGGAGCGCGGCGCCGAGATCGAGCTGGACGTCAGCGTCAACGACCGCCGTTCCGGCGGCAACGCGCAGGACGTCCCCGCGCCGGCGCAGTCGTCCTTCGAGTGGCTCAGCGCCGCCGACGGCGAGTCCTCGGCGCTGTTCCTCAACGTCGACGGGTCCGACGAGGCCATCGCCGTCACCGTGTATCTTGACTCGCACTTCCTGGCCCCGGGCGACGCCGAGGCCATGCTGTGGGCGATGGAGGAGATCGCGCTCGCGGCGGCCGTCGACGTCGCTGCCGCAGCGTATGAGTAGAGACTCGTCACCGTTCGCGATGGATCAGGGCGCCGCAAGCGCCTCGGTCGGTGCGAGCCGGGCGGCCCGCACCGCCGGGTAGAGACCGGCGATCGCGCCGATCACCAGCGTCGCGAGGATGCCGCCGGCGGTCGCCCATGCAGGCACGACGGCGGGCCAGTCGCGGCTGCCGGCGTACAGGGTGGTCACCCCGATCCCGGTCACCACGCCGCCGACCCCGCCGAGCGCGGACAGGAGCAGCGACTCGGACAGGAACTGCAGCAGGATCTGCCACCGGGTGGCGCCGAGGGCCCGGCGCAGCCCGATCTCGGCCCGGCGTTCGAGCACCGAGATGACCATGGTGTTCGCCACGCCGACCCCGCCGACGAGCAGCGCCACCGCGCCGAGGCCGAGCAGCAGGCCGGTGAAGGTGCGGTCGGTCGCCTGCCGGGCGGCGAGCGCGTCGGAGGGCCGGGACACCTTCACCTCGTTCGGCGACTGTGGGTTGGCGGTTGCGGCCAGCACCGCGCGGACGGCCTCGACGGAGGCGTCCCGGGACCGGGTGTAGAGGGTCGTCGGGTGCCCGTCGAAGTCGAGGTACGTTTTCGCCGCGTCCCAGCCGACGAGCGCTGCCGCGTCGAGTTCCGGGGCCAGCGGCACCGGCTTCAGGATGCCGATCACGGTGAACCAGCGGCGGTCGAGGTACACCTGGACGCCGTCACCCACCGAAACGACCCCGAGCCGCCGGGCGGCCGCGCTGCCGAGCACGACCGCCGGGTACTTGGCCGTCGCCGAGTTCAGCCACACACCGTCGGCCACCGTGGCGCCGACGGTGCGCGGCAGGTCGAGGTGCGCGGCCTGTACCGAGATCGACCCGGTCTGCGCCGCCGGGATGTGGTCGCTGCGGTACACGTGCAGGCCGGACAGCCTGCCAGTCGCGGCAACCTCGGTCACCGGGCCGATCCGGGCGATCATCGGCACCGCCTCGTCGGGCAGCTTCGCGCCGCCGCCGAACAGGTCGCTGCCCGGTGCGACGGTGAGCAGGTTGGTGCCCAGCGCGGCGAGCTGCCGGTCCAGCTCGGCGCGGCTGGACGAGGAGATACCGACGACGGCGGTCATCGCGGCGATGCCGATCGCGATGCCCAGCGCGGACAGGAACACCCGCAGCGGCCGGGTGCGCAGCCCGGCGCCGCCGACCCGGATCACGTCGGTGAGGAACAGCCGGGCCGGCTGCAGCGGTCTGGGCTGGATCGTCGTCGTCACGTCAGACCACCTGCCCGTCGCGCATGGCGACCTGCCGGGGCAGGCTGGCCGCCAGTTCCTGGTCGTGGGTGATGACGAGGATCGTCGCTCCGGCGTGGTGCAGCTCCCGCAGCAGCTGTACGACGCCGGCCCCCGATGCGGAGTCGAGGTTTCCGGTCGGCTCGTCGGCGAGCAGGATCGCTGGTTCGCCGACGACCGCTCGGGCAATGGCGACCCGCTGCCGCTCCCCGCCGGACAGCTCGTGCGGCAGGTGGTCGAGCCGGTCGCCGAGCCCGACCCGGCGCAACGCCTCCTCGGCCCGGCGGCGCCGCTCCGCGCGGGACGACCCCGCGTAGAGCAGGCCGTCGGCCACGTTGTCCAGCGCGGGTTGGCCGGGCGCAAGGTGGAACTGCTGGAAGACGAACCCGATCCGGCGCGCCCGCAGGGCCGACAGCTGCCGGTCCTTCAGCGCCGCGATCTCGTGCCCGTCGATGCGCACGGTTCCCGACGACGGGCGGTCCAGGGTACCGATGAGATGGAGCATCGTGCTCTTGCCTGAGCCCGAGGGGCCGACGATGGCGACCAGCTCCCCCGCTTCCACGGTGAGGTTGACGTTCCGGACGGCGACGACCCCGCCGGGGTACTCCTTCGTCACCTCCGAAAGCTCCACGACGAGGGTCATGACGGCATCCCCACCACGGTGCCGTCGGTGATCCCGTCGCCGCTCACCTCGACCTTGCCCGCGGCGAACATGCCGATCCGCACCGCGACGACGCGGGTCGTAGCCCCGTCGACGACCTGCAGCCCGTACCCGCCCTCGGCGAGCGCCAGCAGCGCCGCGACCGGCACGGCGAGCACGTTCTCCTTGCGGTCCGCGGTGAACACCACCTCGGCGGTGACCTGGTCGAGCCCGGCGAACGCCTGCGGGTCGTCGGGTACGACGGTGACCCGGATCTTCGTGACCGCCGCGTTGTTGCCCTGTGCGGGCTTGATGACGGTCTCGACCTGGCTGATCTTTCCGGGTACTTTCCTGCCGTCGGGCAGCTTCACCGTGACCGCGGTGCCCGGCTTGGCCATCCGCTGGTCGGCCGCGTTGAGGTCGACGGTGACGACGGATGCGGTGCCGGTGTAGGTGAGCAGCGTCGCCCCGGGGCCGGCGGGGTCGCCGACGGCAGCCTTCCGCTCGTCGACGCGGACCGGACCGGACGCGTAGAGCACCCGGCCGAGGTCGACCGTGCCGGTCTTGGTGAGGCCGAGGTCGCCCTGCCACTTGCGTACGGCGGCGCCGGTCGAGGACGAGTACTCCTCGTCGACGGTGAATCCGGTGTAGCCGAGCGCCGCCAGGTTCTGCTCGAACTGCTTGACGTCGGCGCCCTTCACGCCCGGCGCGAGCGTGCGGTACGCGGGCAGGGTGCCGTACAGCAGTACCACCGGTGTGTTGTCGACCCGGTAGACGGATTGTCCACGCTGGAGGGACGCGCCGACCGCGGGCAGCTCGGTGACCGTACCGGGGAGTTTGCCCACGACCGTCTTCGTGTCGCCGTGGCTCAGCTCGCCGTCCTCGGTCTGCGTGTCGACGAGCGTCTGCTTGGTGACCTGCGCCGTCTTCGCCGGCGTCTGGGATCGGGTCTGTGCGTCGCTGCCGCGGTCCGGCAGCCCGAACCCGGCCGCCGCGGCCACACCGACGGCCGCTGCCGCCGCCGCGGCGGCGACCATCTTCCCGGCCCGCCCGCGCCTGCGCCGGCTCATGCCCTCACCACTCATGCGCCGGCTCCGGCGTTGGTGCCGGTCTTCTGCCCGCCCTCCCCGCCGCCCTGGGGCTTCGGGATGTACTGCTGGCACTGCTTGTCGGCCTTCTTGAACTCCTCGCCCTGCGGGTCGACGCCGAGGTTGTTGCCGTCGATCATGATGCTGCCGTCTTCGGACGGGTCGGGGAAGCGCGGGACGCCGTTCTCCCGCATACACTGGGAGAATTGGCGCAGCTTCTCCTGCATCTGCGGGTCGCTCTTCATCGGCTCGCCGCCGTTGGGCAGGTACTGCTTGCACGCGTTCTGCGCGGCGTCGACCTTCTCCTTGGCGATGCCTTCGGGGATCGACATCTGGAACGCGTTACCGTCCATCTGCGGGTCTTCCATCGGGATGCCGTGCCCGCGCATGCAGTCCGCGAACTTCAGCATGTTCTCCTGGTTGCGCTGCGGGTCCGCACTGGGCGTGGCGGTGGGGCCAGCGCTGGGCTTCGCCCCGCCGTTCGCCGTGACCACGCCGTCGTCCCGGTCGCCGCCGCGGGCACACCCGGCGCCGCCGAGGACCAGCAGCAGGCCGAGGACGAGCGCTGTCCTGATGCGCATGATGTCTCCTCCTGGCGCGGCCGGACGGACGCCGGCCGCCAATGCCGCAGTCAAGCCGCCGGCGTGTCACCGGGTCGTAACCGGAAACGTTGACGCCGAGTTGACGGCCGGGCGCGGGACGATGGGTCCATGCGGATACTGGTGGTCGAGGACGAGCCGCTGCTGGCCGAGACGGTGGCGCAGGGGCTGCGGCGCGACGCGCACGCGGTCGACGTGGTCCATGACGGTGGCGCGGCGCTGGAGCGACTCGACGTCAACGATTACGACGTCGTGGTGCTTGACCGCGACCTGCCGGTCGTCCACGGCGACGACGTTTGCCGGGTGCTGGCCCAGCGGGAGTCCGCGGCCAGGGTGCTGATGCTCACCGCCGCCGCCGACATCGACGACCGGGTCGCCGGGTTGGCGCTCGGCGCCGACGACTACCTGCCGAAGCCGTTCGCGTTCCGGGAACTGGCCGCCCGTGTGACGGCCCTTGGGCGCCGGGCCCGCCCCGCCGCGCCGCCGGTGCTGGAGCTAGCCGGGATCCGGCTCGACCCGCACCGTCGCGAGGTTTACCGCGACGGCCGCTACGTCCCGCTGTCCCGCAAGGAGTTCGCCGTCCTCGCCGAGCTGTTGCGCGCGGACGGCGCCGCGGTCTCCGCCGAGCAACTGCTGGAGAAGGCATGGGACGAAAACGCCGACCCGTTCACCCACACGGTGCGGATGACGATCCTCAAGCTACGGCGCAAACTCGGCGACCCGCCGGTGGTGCTGACCGAACCGGGAGTGGGGTACCGCCTCGCATGAGACGTATGACCATCCGGGCCCGGCTGACCCTGGTGTACGGCGGGCTGGTCCTCCTCGCTGGTCTGCTGCTGCTCGGCATCACCTACCTGCTGGTCTACCAGCGGCTCGCCGGCAACGTGGTCTTCATGGAGGGCGAGGCGCAGTCGCCCACGCTCGCGCCGGGCCAGGGCGCGAGTTCGACGTACGTCAAGAAGATCCAGGGCGACGTCACGAGCAGCGCGCTGAAGGCGTTCCTCACCCAGGGCGGCCTTGCGCTCGCCGTGATCCTCGTCGCGGCGCTCGCGTTCAGCTGGCTCGTCGCCGGGCGGCTGCTGCAGCCACTGCACCGGGTCACCGAAACCGCCCTGCGGATCGCCAACGCCCCGGACCGCGGCCTGCACGAGCGGATCGCGCTGGACGGCCCGCACGACGAGGTGAAAGAGCTAGCCGACACGTTCGACCTGATGCTGGCGCGGCTCGACCACTCCTTCGACGGCCAGCGCAAGTTCATCGCCAATGCCTCGCACGAGCTGCGCACCCCGCTGACGCTGAACCGCACGCTGCTGGAGGTGGCGATCGACCCCGCGACGGCGTCGCCGGAGCTGCGGCAGCTGAGCCAGACGCTGCTCGCCGTCAACGCCCGGCACGAACGGCTCATCGACGGTCTGCTGCTGCTGGCCCGCTCTGAGCGTACGGTCACCGACCGGTCGTTCGTGGACCTCGCCGACGTCGTGTCGCACGTGGCCACGGTGCTGCCGCACGACGGTGTCGACGTGGCGGTCGACGCGGGTGAGGCACCGACGGCCGGCAACGCGGTGCTGCTGGAGCGGTTGGTGCACAACCTGATGGAGAACGGGGTCCGGCACAATCTGCCGGCGGGCGGCTGGGTCCGCGTGGCCAGCGGCACCCGCCCCGGCGGCACCGTCTTCGTCAGCGTCGCCAACAGCGGGCCGGTCGTGCCGCGGTACGAGATCCCGAACCTGTTCGAGCCCTTCCGACGGCTCGGCGTGGAGCGGGCTGCGGCGCCGGGCGCGGGACTCGGGCTGTCCATCGTGCGGGCGGTCACGGGTGCGCACGGCGGGACGGTGCACGCCGAGCCGCGCAATGGCGGCGGGCTGGTCGTCACCGCGACTCTGCCCACGGCGCCCCCTGAGGACGATTGCGCAGTCCTGATGGCCACCCACGACCAGCAGATCGCCGACCGCTGCGACCACACCATCCGCCTAGCCGACGGCAAGATCATCGACTAGTCACAGGTTCCGCCCGTGTCTTATGGGCTGGCCGCATAGCCGCGGGGTCGGCGGTGGATGCAGTCGCGGTGGGGAACGAGGCTCTGGTCGGCGCGGGTGATGATGCCTCGGTTGATGAGATAGGCGGCGATGCGCTCGCCGTGGCCCTGCTCGCCCCAGATCGCGTGCATCACCGCCCTCTTCGCGTCGGTGACTTCGTTCTGGTTGCCGCCGCAGCACTTCGCCGTGTCCTGCCGCGAGAGTTCTTGCGGCCGCTCGATGCCGGGCGTGAGGTACTCCCGGTAATGCGCCGCCATGATGAGCTTGTATCGCGGGTTGCGCTCGAACAGCGCCTGCAGCCGGACGTGGGCGTTGGGCAGTCCGACCATGGTCACCGGCCCGCTGCGCTCCTCGCTCACCACAGGCTCGGCCCGCCCCGAGACGGTGAGCAGCACCCGGAGGTCCGGCCGCCACAGGTGCAGTTCGTTGTCGCCGGAGCGCAGCCGGAAGCTGCAGCCGTTGGGCACGTCGAAGCGCCGGCCGAGTCCGCTCACGAACACGGTGAGCGGCGGGTCGCTGCGGCACTCGTTGTCCAGCCACCAGTCGCCGGCGCGGAAGCACACCAGCGGGGCGTTGGGCCGGCGGGACAGCAACAGGTCGTCCTCGGCGAGGAAACGGCGGTCGAGGTACAGCGGTTCGTCCTCGGGGCGCAGGGTTACCGGCTCGCGCGGCAGGTAGTCGATGGTCAGGTCCGGCTCGCCGATCACGCCTCCGCCTCCGGCAGCCGTTCGTCGTCCGGGAGTCCTGGCTCCATGTCCCCGTCGGCGGTGACGTTCACGTCGGCGACGACGACCGTAACGTTGTCCCGGTTGCCGTCGGCCCGCAGCGCCAGCCGGATCAGCTCCTCGCAGGCGCGCTCCGGGCTGCGCCGGCGTACCTTGTGCAGCGCCTCGGCGACGCCATTCCATCCGAGCGCGCCGAAGAGCCCATCGGTGAAGACGACGAGCCGTTGGCCGGGCCGTGCCCGGTGCTGCCAGACGTCCGGGCGTACCGACTCATCCAGTCCTACCGCGCGCACCAGGCGGGAGCTGTCCGGGTGCGCGACGCCCTCGCTGGTGCTCAGCTGGCCGGCGGCGACGAGGGCCGCGGCGTAGGTGTGCGCTCTGGTCAGCCACTTCGGCTGGCCGCCGTCCTGCAGGACGGTGAAGCCGTCGCCGACGTGCGCGCCCTGCAGCCAGGGGATGCCGCCGAGGGTGACCAGCCTGGCCGCGTCGAGAGTGCTCGCCATGCCGCTGGTCAGCGGGTCGGCCGCGCCTCGGCGGCGGATCTCGGCGTTCATCCGCTGCACCACGTCGGCGAGTTCGGCCTGGCCGCCGGCATGTGCCAGTACGTCGATGCAGATGCCGGAGGCGACCGCACCGGCCGGGCGTCCGCCGACGCCGTCGGCGACCGCGACCGCGGTGGCGGTGGCGAGGAACGCGTCCTCGTTGCGCCGACGGTGGCCGACGTTCGAGCGTCCGGCAGCGCGCAGCCTCAGGTCCGGCACCTGTACGGCCCGCCGCGGCAGCACCAGCCGCAATGCGATGCTGCTGCCGATCCGCACCAGGTCGCCGTCGTTGAGCGGCTGGACGCCGTCCGGCGGCAGGACGGCATCGTTGACGGTGGTGCCGTTGCGCCCCATCGCCCGCACCTCCCAGCCGCGCCCGTGCCAGCGGATCTCGCAGTGCCGGCGGCTGACGGTCGGCAGGGGGAGCACGATGTCGCAGTCCCGGCTGCGACCCACCACGTTTACCGACCGGCTCAGGAGAAACTCGCCGTCGATGCCCTGCTCACCTTTCAGCCAGGCCATCTCGAACCCCGCGGTCGGCTCCGCCGGCCGGGTCTCGACCGCCGTGGGCAATGGCATCGTGAGCGCGTCGGTCGGCGCTGCCTCCGTTGCCGTCGGGTGCCGGCCCGGTGCCGGGTCTGGTGTTTCATCCGGCGCGCCGACACTGGTCGGTGTCGTGCGTGGCCGCAGGTCGCCGACCTGGTCCGGCGTCGGCTGGGGCCGCGGCTTCACGCCGTCCGAGGGCCGGGCGATCCGCACGGTGTCCTCCATCGGATCGTGGTCGGCGTCGCCGAGCGGCCGGGGCGCCGCGTCCACGGCGCGCCTGCGGTGGGCGCGCAGCAGTGTCAGTGCGACCGCCACGACTGGGACCAGCACTCCCCCGGCGCACAACAGTTCCGCAACGATGCTCATCAGTCCTCCGTCGCCACGTCGAAGTATCGCCCAGCATCGGCGATCGCCGCAGCGGGCATCTCCTGCTGCGTCTCCACCGTGATCTCCGCCGGGTACTGGCCGCGCTGCCGCATGACCCGGCGCGGCGCGATCCGCGCCAGGCTGCCGAGCGCGGGCGGCGGCACCGCCGCGGAGTCCGCCGCCAGTTCCACGCCTTGGACGCGCGGGCCTTCGGCGGGGGCGACGTGGCCGAGGTAGTCCCCGTTGACGGCGTGCGCCCGGCCCACCGGCAGCGAGTCGAGGCCGTCGGCGTGCACCCGTTCCTGGACGCGGCCTAACGCCTCGGCCGCGTTGTGGACCGCGAACGGCCGTGGGCCGGACGCCCGCTGCTGCGGGTCGTGGGCCAGCCATTGGTCGATCAGGTCCGCGACGTAGCCCGGAACGCCGGGCACCAGCGTGTCGAGCCGGGCCGGACGGATTTCCCTGTCGCAGATGAGCCGGATCACCTGTCCGATCGCGTCGGGGTCGTGGACGTCGATGCCGAGCGCCGCTGCCTCGCGGCGCAGTGGCGGACGGCCGCTGATGATCTCGTAGATGGTCGCGGCGACCGCGCGCACGTCGGCCGCGCTGGTCTTCCAGTCGGGCACCTTGACCCGCCGGATCTGCTCCGGCGCGGCGTACCAGCGGCTGAAGGCCGGCACCACGCTGGACGGCCCGTCGGCGTCGTCGAGGCTGCGGGCCAGGCCGAAGTCGATGAGCTGCACGTTGCCGTCGTCGTCGAGTGCGATGTTCGACGGCTTGATGTCCAGGTGGATCAGGCTGGCCTGGTCGTGGCAGTCGATGAGCCCGGTGAGCACCTGCTCGGCGACGCGCAGCGCCCACTCCAGCGTCGGGGTGAACGTGGGCTCGTGGATGCGGCGCCAAATGGTGCCGAACGCGTAGTGCGGCGTGGCGAGGTACGGGCCGAACTGCGGATCGTCCCCCGCGTCCAGCACCGGCGCGACGAATGCGCTGTGTACCAGCGCCTGCTGCGACTGCTCCTTGCGCAGGTATCGCAGTGCGCGCTCGTTGGCCTGTGGGTCGTCGTCCCGAGGCCGGATCCGCTTGAGCACCGCGTGCAGTTTCGGGTTGGCGATGTCGTGTGCCAGGAACGGCAGGCCGAACCCGCCGGGCTCCGCGCTCAGCAACTGCGTCCCGAGCACCCAGCGCCCGCCGACGATCACGGCGCCGCCGAACGGTCCGGGGGCGGGCGCCGGCCCCGGCGGTGGGGGCTGGTGGAAGATGGAGGCCGGGCCGTGCGAGCCGTTGACCATCGGTACCGTGACCGGTGGGGGCACTGTCCACGGCATGGGCGCCGTCCATGGCGTCGATGACGGCGCCGTCATCGGTACGGTGTCCACCGGCGGTGCCGTCTGGCCGGACTCGGGCGCTGTCGGCTTCGGCGGCGCCGGCATGCCGAAGCCGGCCGGCTCGGTCACGTTGCTCACCGCGCGCCACTGCGCCTCAAGATCGGCGCTGAGGTGAGCGTGCTCCAACTGGGCGGCCTTCACCTGCCGCGCAATCTCCATCTTGTCCTGCTCCGTGAGCAGGTAGTGGCGTAGGCGGCCACGGTTGACCTTCCGCTCCAGTTTGAGATCGGCCTGCTCCGCGTGTGCCTGCGACTCCTGGCCGATCCGCTTCTGCCAATACTCCAGCCCGTGCAGCTGGGCATACGCGACCGCGGCCAGCCGCACGTCCCGGTCGTGGTTGGTCGTCGGGCTGAACGTCTTGAGCAGCAGCGGTACGATATCGATGAGCAGGAACAGCAGTGAGACGAACCACCGCCGGGTGGCGAGCTCGGGGTTGTCCCGCATGAGCTGGGTCAGTGCCTTCTCGCGGGCCAGCAGCCCGTCACCGCCGTCGATCTTCGTAGCCTGCTCGGCGACGAGGTCCGCGATGCGCTTCTCGAGCACGGGGTTGTCGGTGTTGGTCGCCGCCGTCACGTCTTTCGCGGTCTGCTCAGCCGTCGCGACGCGGCCATCGGCCTGCTGCACGTCGTTGCGCCGCTCGTTGCACCGCTGCTTACAGCCCTGGGTCCGGCTACCGCCGGTGCCGTTGATCTCGGCGTCGAGTGCTTCGTTCGCCTTCTTCTGTGCGTCGCGGGCGTTGACCAGCTCCTCGTCGGCGGCCTTCTTGCGGTTGTCGATCCGGTCGCGCTCCGCGACGATCTCCGGCCGGGCCCGCACTTCCAGCTCGGCCTGCTTGAGCGCCGCCGCCTTGGTCACCGCGACCTGCTGGTCGATCTCCCGGTGGAAGATCTGCAGCACGATCGGCTCGGCGATGACGACGGCCAGCACCCCGGCGAAGGCGAACCGTGCGATGTACCCGACGACCCGGCCCGCGGTGATCGGCGTCTTGCCATCGTTGGTCTCGTCGAGCTTGCCGTAATGGATCGTGGAGACGAGCCACCGGTCGATGTTGAACACGAAGACCGCCCAGAGCAGGCTGAACGGTGTGTACGCCCACCAGGGCCCGCCCAGCGAGAGCGTCAGCGCGAACGTCATCGACACCGACGAGGCGAGCGCGGTCAGCAGGACGGAAAGCCCGAGCGCCTGGTACCAGGCCCGCTCGGTGCGCGACTTCAGGTGTGCCCGATCGGCGCCGGCACACGAGTAGAGGAACTGCCCTGCCCGCGTTGTCATCCGTTCCCTCCGTTGAGGCCTTCTCGCACGATCCGGAACTCCGTGTCGCCGATCCGCAGCAGTTGCCCTGCCCGCAGCTGCACCGGCTGTGTGATCCGCGCGCCATCCACCCACGTCCCGTTGCGAGAGTTGAGATCCTCGCAGCGCAGCCGGTCCGCGTCGACGGGGCGTATCCGCGTGTGATGACGTGACACCCGCGGATCGAGCACCCGCCCCGGCCCGTGGCCGCCCCGCCCGAGCACCAGCCCGCCGGTGGGTACCGCGAACGTCTGGCCCGCGGCCTGGGAGCGCAGCGCGAGCCCGCCCTCGGGCGGATACGGCATTGTCGGCACCGGCGCGGCGTGCTCTGGCCGGTGCACCGGCACGTGGTTGCGTACCCGGGGCGCCGCGACCCACAGCCGCCGCCGGGCCCCGCCGTGCGGCCGGACCTGGATGCGCACCGACGCAGTGCCGTCCGGGTCGAGCCGCTCCGCGACCCGCCGTTCCATCGCCGGGAGCCCGGCCTCGAGCACCGTCGCCAAGCGCTGGTACGCCTCCCGCGGCAGGTACAGCACCGCGATCGGCGGGTAGGCGACGGCGTTGCCCCACCACAGCGCCTGGGCCCGCAGCACGCGGACGACCGCCCGCTCCGCGAGCGGCGCCGACACTCCGCCGACGGCCGCCACGAGTTCGTCCACGAGCTCCCACGCTCGCAGGACGACCAGCGACGGCCTGCTCACGCCAGTACCCGGATGACGAGCAGCAGCGCGAGGCATGCGACGGCGAGCGCTATCCCGATCACGCCGAGCGCGGCGCAGGTGACCAGCGCCGCCTTCGGCCGGGTGAGATGCCCGACGGTGCCGCGGGGCCACCCTTCTTCGCCTGTCACGATCCCCGCCCTCCCCTGGTAGCCCCCGTTCGTGCTACCACTCTGGGCTACCTGGGCCGTCGCGGGGCTTCCGAGCCCTCGGACTACGTCCGCCGGACCGGCCTGGCGCGCAGCAGTGCGCGAGCCCGGCGTGACAATATGCGACGAAGCGGGATGTGGAGATCAGCTGTTTGGTCCGGACGGGATGAGCATCGACCGGCCGATCGGCCCATGGGATCTGGACCTCGTCGGGTCTGGGCAGCTGGGAGAGTTCGGCTACCTCATACCGTCACGACGACGTTGCCCCGCTTGTGTCCCGTCTCGACGTATCTGTGCGCCTCGACGATCTCGTCCAGGCTGTACTGGCGATCGACCACGATGCGCAGCCCGTCCCGCTCGAGCAGCTCCCGCAGGTACCGCAGCGCCTCGTGCTTGCGCACCGACATGCCGGCGCGGACCCGCGGCCCGGGGCGAAGTCTGGTCAGGATGGCCAGCACGACATTCCACAGCCCGGTGGTCGACAGGTAACAGCCGGTCGGGGTGAGCACCCGCCGGGCCTTGCGGAACGAGCTCTTGCCGACCGCGTCGAACACCACGTCGTAGCGCTCCGCCCCCGCGGTGAAGTCCTCGGCGCCGTAGTCGACGACCCGGTCGGCGCCGAGCGATGTGACCAGCTCCACGTTGCGCGCGCCGCAAACGCCGGTGACGTGCGCGCCGAGGTGCTTGGCCAGCTGTACCGCGTAGCCGCCGACGCTGCCGGCCGCCCCGTTGACCAGGACCCGCTGTCCAGGCCGAACGCCGGCGAGGTCACGCAGGAAGTACAGCGCGGTACTGCCCCCGTCGACGGCGGCGACCGCCAGCTCGTAGGGCAGGTTCGCCGGCTTGGCGACCAGGGAGGCGTCGGCCGGCAGGCACGCGTACTCGGCGTACCCGCCGAGCCGGAACGCGGTGAAGCCGTAGACCTGCTCGCCCGGCCGGAACGTGGTCACGCCCCGGCCAACGGCGGCGATCTCCCCGGCCAGCTCCATCCCGAGCACCCGGGTCCGCCGCCGCGGCCGCAGCACCCCGATGACCAGCCGTCCCCAGATCGGCCGCCCATGTCGCATCAGGCACTCGGCGGTGGTGACGGTGGTGGCGTACACCCGGACCAGCACCTGCCCTGGTCCCGGCTCGGGGCGGGAAACCTGCCGAACCTGCAGCACCTCTGGCGGGCCGTACCTGGTGAAGATCGCTGCTCGCACTCGATCCATGCTCGCCGCACGCCCTGCCCAGCCTGAGCCCAGCTGTGCCTCAGGCTCCGCCCGGGACGACTCGTCGCCGCGCGGAGGAGCAGTATTGACGGCATGCAGGTGACGCTGTGGTACTTCGCGGACTGCCCGAACTGGCGTGTTGCCGACGACCGGCTGCGCCAGGCGCTGAACGAGACCGGGAACACCGACGCCGAGGTGCGATTGATGGCGGTGGAGACGGAGGAGGAGGCCAGCGCGGTCGGCTTCGCCGGCTCCCCATCGTTCACGGTCGACGGCGTCGACCTGTTCGACGGGGCCCGGCCCGCGGGCACCCTGGCCTGCCGGATCTACCACACGCCAACCGGCCTGGCCGGCGTGCCCGAAGTGGCTGACCTGGTCGCCGCACTCGCTGCAAGACGACCCTGATCCTGCGAAGCGGGCGTCGGGCGTTCTCCGGCTGGTCGCCGTTGACCCGTCACTCCAGCGCGTCCAGGCGTGCTGCGTCCTCGTCACTGGCGTGCGCGCGCAGCTCGGCCAATGTCGGCTCGGCCAGCTCCAGCAGCCGCGCCAAGTCGGCCATTCGCTCGATCAGATCGACGCGGGCCCCGACGGCGCGGCTGCGGGCCATCGCAAGAGCACGGTCCAGCAGCACGCGGCGGCGAAGCGCCGCGTCATCGCACCACAGCTGCGCGAAGTGCCGCCGGCGCAGCTCGAACGAGCCAACGCGGCTCGGCGGGAGCTTGGGCGGGCCCGCGAATGCTTCGGCGCGCAGGGTCACCCGCCAGACACCGTTGATGAGCTGCCGGAGGGTGCCGCGCCCGTACTTCCCTTCCGCGAGCCAGCCGGTCCAGATCTCTTCCGGGTCTCGCGTCTCCTCCGCCCCGATCAGGTCGTGGATCGCCGGGACGTCGGCGCAGACCCCTTCGAGGAACGCGTCCCGCCGCGGTGCCGCGCTGCTGTAGACGATGACACCGCTGTCGACCGTCTCCACGAGGTACACCGGTAGAAACGCGTCCTGATGACTCTCGACCGCAATGTTCCGCAGGAGCCTCGGCACGTTGAACTCGGTCCGGTCGGGGCGTCGCGCCAGCCGCGCGACGGATTCCGGGATGAACCACGTCGGGGCGAACAGCCCGGTGAATCGGGACCGGTCGGCGAGGCGGTCCTCCGGCACCTCGGGCGTCGGCAAAATGGCCACTGACCCGTCGTAATGCCCGCGCGGCAACGGGCGATGGGTGAACTGCTCGAACAGCAGGTCCTGCCGGACCTCCTTCGGCTCAAGGCGGACGCCCACGCGCAGCGCCTCCAGCCCGAGTGGGGTCAGCTCGGCCCGGTCGCCGGAAAACCGGACGTGCCCGATCCGCGTGAGGAACGCAAGGCACCGCTGCACGAGCGATACCTGGATGCCCAGGAACGAGGCGAGCTCCTCGGGGCGTGACATGGCACCCTCGTGGATCGCGCGCACGAGGAAGCGGTCGACGATTTCGTACGCAGGCTCGTCGTAGACGCTCGCCGAGACCTCGACCCGCCACAACGGCCAAAACACCGGAAAGAGCCGCAGCGGCTGTACCGTGGGCAGCGTCATCGTGTGCTCCAGTGCCCGACGCGCGGGGAAGATCACCTGACGGCTCACAGAAGCCCTTCCAGCTGCTGCTGTACCTCGCGCGACGGCCGCAGGTCGCCGGAGTGGGTCAGGTGGTCGGTCAGCGCCAGCATGAGTTGGGCGAACGGCCTGTCCTTGGCGGCCCGTAGGGTGCTCCCGTCGCCGACGAGCACCAGCTGGCGCCGGGCCCGGGTGATGGCCACATTGATCCGGCGGAGCTCCTTGAGGAAGCCGATGTCGCCCTGCTGGTTGCTGCGTGTGAAACCGTAGACGATCAGATCCCGCTCGCCGCCCTGAAACGCGTCGACAGTGCCGACGTTGTCCGCGATAACGGTGGCGTCGCCAAGCGTCTTGGTGAGCCGCTCGGTGACAAGTTCGACCTGGGCGCGGTATGGCACGATGACCGCCCAGTTCGGGTACTGGTGGACGTACCAGGTGATCAGAAGGGTAATAAGGTCGGCCTCGAACGGATTGATGTAGCCGCCCCGGCCCCACTCCTCCTGGCGGCGCCCCGGCCGCTCGGCCCGGCGGGCCATCGGCTGATCGGCGGTGTCGACCATCGCGAACGGCGCGCGGAAGATGGAGTCGGACGGCCCGCCGGGATGTTCGGTACGCAGTACCCCCGAATAGAAGCGGCCGGAGACGAAACGGGCGAGCGGCTCAGGCATCCGTCGCTGGATCGTCAACATGACCCGGTGCTGGTCGTCGGCGCTGAGGTAGAGGCGCTCGAACGCGCTGCGGCGCAACAGGTCGGCGACCTGCTCGGCGGCCCCGCCACGCAGGCTCTCCATCCAGCCCTTGACCTCATCGTCGAGATACGGCGGCAGCTGGTGGTGGTCGCCGACGAGCACGCTCCGTTTGGCCCGCACGAGCGGGACGAGCAGGTTGGGCGTGGAGATCTGGCCGGCCTCGTCAACGATCGCGAGGTCGAACTCGAGCTCCGCCAGCAGCGCCGTGGTCGCGGTGCCAACGCAGGTGGCCACGACCACGTCGGCGTAGCGGACGAGCTCCCGCTGCAGCTCCTCGTCGGCGTCGCGAACACGGTCCCGCCATTGCGCCAGCAGGCCAACGCGAGCGCGTACGGCGGTGACAGCCCCGGCTATCAGCCGGCGGTGCTGTTCCCAGCCGTCGAGATCATCGGCGCCCGGAGCCGGGGGTAGCCCCGGGGCCGCGGGGACGGGCCGTAAGCAGTCGCGAATCACCTCGGCGGCCTTTCCGGCCTGTTCCAGGGCCGCTCGCCGTTCGGCGGTCGCGGCGTCCCGTGCGGCGGCCCACCGGACCGTCTCAGGGTCCCGCCCCGCCAGCGCGTCGGCCTGCGCCAGCAGGCCGACGTGGGCAGCCTCTGCCTGGCCCGCGGCGGCCCGGATCGACCCGGCGGTCGCCTCGGCCGTCTGCGCCGAACGCCATCGGCGGGCGGCGAGCCAGCGGAAGAAGAAAGCCAGCAGACCGCTGCGGGCCCGCGCATCGGCCGCGGCGAAACGCTGTCGTACGGTGGCCAAGTGCCGTTCGGCGTCGGCGAGGTCGACCCGCACCCGCTGCAGGGCCGCTCCGGCCGTTGTGAGCTGGGCCGCTATCGGTGCGATCGCGTGCTGCCGAGCCGCGTCGTTGGCGGCTGCTGCCGCCTGAGCCCGCATATCGGCAGCGCGCGCCTCGTCGACCTGGGCGCCGAGAAATTCCAGCCAGCGCACGGCCGGCGCCGACGAGACGGAGCCGGACGGCTGAGCGTCCGCGAAGGCCGACAAGCGCGCTGCCGTGCCCTCCGTCGCCGCGAGGATTTCGTCGCGCAGCCCTTGCACCTGGGCCTCGACCATGAACGTCCGCGCTTGGCTCGTCATCGAATCCTCGTTGCCGACCCGCACCGCCCGGATGTGTCTCGGCAGGCGCTCCAGCACGTTGTCCACCGCACGATTCGTGTGCGATGTGACCAGCACCCGCTCGCCGAGCGCCACCGATCCCGCCGCGATCTCGGTGATCGTGCGGGTCTTGCCGGTGCCTGGCGGCCCGAGCACCAACAGCTGGTCCGGCACTCGAAGCGCACTTCGGAAGGCGGACAGCTGCCCGGGGTCGAGCGGCTCGCGCGGCGCCACCACGGCGGGCGAGAACGGCCGCAGCCGCCGGTCTACGAGCTCGGCAAGCAGCCGGGGATTCGCCGCCCGCCCCTGTCGCAGGGTCTCGACGGCGTCCAACTGCGCCTTGTACACCCGGTCACTCGGCAGTTCGTGCAGCCCGCCCTGGTCCGGGATGCTCCGATAATCAACGACGCCGTCAAAACGGACCACCACGTCGAGACCGTCAACGCGCACGATGCGCCCACGCAGGCTGGGCACTTCGGCGATGAATACCGGCGCGCCGGCGGACAGCCGCGCTTGGCGCGCGAGCGTGAACGTGTATACGCCCCGGCCGGAATGCCGCTCCTCACGAGTGCTGCGCTTGCGGGCATACTGCGCCGGCGGCGTGGTGCGCTGCCGCTCGATCTCGATGTCGCGGGTCGCCTCGATCACCTCGGTCAGCAGGTCGAGATAGGCGACGTGGTGAGGCGGGTGTGCCGACGCCGCGGCGCGCTGCGCGTCGAGCAGCGACCACTCGCGGGCAATCGCCGGCCACTGGGCCGACCAGCGGGGCGGCACGTCACGCACGTGTTCGAAGGCCCGCCAGTCGGCGGTGCCCACGAGCGTGAGTGCGCCGCGAAGCAGGCG
This sequence comes from Dactylosporangium sp. NPDC051484, assembly GCF_040689395.1. Lineage (NCBI taxonomy): Bacteria > Bacillati > Actinomycetota > Actinomycetes > Micromonosporales > Micromonosporaceae > Dactylosporangium > Dactylosporangium sp. NPDC051484. The sequence goes on from NZ_JBFAZX010000023.1 coordinate 64,035, forward strand.
CTCCTGGTCCTTGAACGTCAGCCGGGCGACGTGACCCAGCCGGTAGGCGTCGCCGTGGTCGCTGACATAGAGCGTCGCCGCGTGCCGCTGGGTGTAGACGACGAGCCTGGCGGGCGACTCCTCGACGCGTGCGGGAAGCGTCCCGGCGGCGCACAGCCGGGCCATCTCGCCGATCAGTGTCAAGGCGTTGGTCGTGCGGTCGCGAGCGAGCTGCTCGACCGTCTTCCCCGAGGGCACCACCGCGATCGGACGGGACAGCCGGACCGGCCGTACAGTCATGCGGCGCCTCCCAGCGAAAGCGTCCGACGGGCCCGGCCGAGCGCATCGCCCAGCTCCCGAACGCGAGGCCGGCCACCCGGGTCGGGCCCGAGCGCACGCAGCAGCAGGTCGTCGAGCGCCTCCGGGAAAGCGGGCAGCGTCGCCCGGACGGGTGGTGTCAGCAACGGCACTGGGGGATGCCCGGTCAGCGTGTGATGCACCAGCGCTGCGACCATCTCGACGTCGACCGCCGAACCGGGCGCCCCGCCCGCCTTCGCCAGGCCGGCCCACCCCAGGTCGCGCAGAACCACGCCGCCGGGGGTCACGACGACTCCGTCAGGCGTCAGCGCCCGATGGAATCGCCCGCGCCCGTGCAGCGCGCCGAGAGCGGAGCAGACCCGGGCCGCCGCAGCAAGCGCACGGGCGGCGGTCATGCGGTCGAGCGCTACGGCTGACGGCCCGAACGCCTCGCGCCAGGTGCGCCCCTCCGGCCGCGCCATGACGAGGGTCGTGGCCACCCCACCCTCGTGGAGATCGAGCAACTCCGGCCAGCCGGGCCCAGCAGGGCGTTCACGCAGCAGCCGCGCCTGCGCCCGCAGTGCCTCGCGAAGCTCACTCGCGCCTGGTCCGACGGCCTGGCGCAGTCGGACGCGGACCGACTTCGGCCCGATCCGGGCGGCGGTGGCCTCGCGCCAGGTGCCGGTGCGGTCGGCGGTGTGCTCCTCGGTGGCGTCCGAGTGCAGCAGGTAGACGTGCGGCCCGACAATCGCCTCGTTGCCGGGCCGCCAACGCCGATCCGGTCCGCTGCGGATGACGGCCGGCGGCGACTTCGGCCGCTCGTCGCGATAGGGCTCGTAGAAACTGCGCCGGATGTGTCGGGCGGCGGGTTGCAGCAGCAGGCCGCGCAGCACCGTCTCGTCCCACAACTCGATCGCGACGCCGGTGGCCGCCTCCTGCGCGAGCTTCCAGGGCCGCCACCACTGCCGCTCAACTGGACCCAGGCTCGCCGGGGTGCACAGCACCCAGCGCTTGACGGTGTAGCCGTGCTGAGCGGCCGCCGTCACGGCACGCTGAAACGAGTGCTGAATATTGGTCCGCTGGCTCGGCCCGACGCCGCCCATAAGGTATTTCGCCTGGAAGATCTCGACGTCGCCGTCGAGCTCGCCAACGAGCACGTCGATACCCCAGTCGCCAGGGGCGTTGGCGTAGACGAGGCTCCCTGATCCGGAGATCGCTTGCACGAGCAGCGCGAGCATCTGCTCGAAGTCCTCCGGTGCGCCGGACTCGCCCGCCCGGCTCCGGTGCGCGTGGAAATTGATCGGTGGCTGACCGGCCGACATCACCACGGGACCGCCACTCCCCCCGGACCTGATCGCAGTGCGTCAATATCAAATCACCGTAATGGGGCCGCAGCAAAGATCGCAAACTGGTCACTGCCGTCGGTCAGTACCATGTCGGGGCTTCACGAGGTCTTGGAGGTCGGGTGGCGCGTCGGCGAGGCATCCTCGCCCAGATTCAACGGGCACATGCGCAGCAGGTGCGGGCCAACAACACGCGCAGGCGGCGTACGTTCGGCAGCAACAGGCCATGCGTCGGGCGGCCGAGCAGGCCACGAAGGCTGCTCAGCGGACCGCAGACGAACGCGAGCGCCTCCACCTGGAAGCCCGGGCAGTCGAGGTCGGCGCCGACAACGCCGACCTTCAGCACAACTCACAACTGGAGGAGCTCGACGATCTGCTGCGGGCTACGCTGGCCGTGGACGAGCATGTGGACTTCGCACGCCTGAAGAAACCGTTTCGGTTCCCGCCGTTCGCCCCCGGCGCACTCGGGCCCCCGGTGCCGGCGCCGGATTGGCGGCAGTTCGGCCTTCTCCTCCGGCCAGCCTGAGCAAGATGTTCGGCTGCCCAGTCCCGGTTCCAGCTCGCGCAAACCCAGCACGCCGCCGCGGAGGCCGATCGGCAGCGTCGGCTGGCGGCTGCCCACGGGGCATACCAGCAACAACGTCAACAGGCCGATGCGGAGGTCGCGGCCCACAATGCCAAGGTGGACGCTTTGCGGCGGCATTCCACGCCGGCGAGCCGGAAGCGGTCATCGACTACTTCAGCATTGTGTTGTCCAACTCCATCTACCCCGACGACTTCCCACGAACTATCGGTTGGCCTACGCGCCGGAGTCCCGGCAGCTCGTCGTGGAGTATGACCTTCCGCCGCTGGAGGTCGTCCCGGCCGTCAAGGAGTACCGCTGCGTCAAACCCGCCACGAGGTAACGTCGACCGCCCGACCGGCCAAGGAGATCAAGGAACGGCACAGTTGACTGGCCGCGATCGCCGATGATCTGCGGTCAGCCCGGCACGTGGAGATGTGCTGCAGGAGCCGGCGCCGCAGGCCGCCCAGGCATCAGCCAGCGGTAACGGCATCGCGCTGACCCCATACCCAGGCGACGGCCTATCGCACGGCCGACCTGCAACCAGGCCACCCAACACCCGTGACTTCACGCTGACAGGGCAGTGGATCATAAGGCAAACTGATGCGGTGGCTGACGAGTTGCCGGCGGGGCTCTACGAGATTGTCGTAACGAAGGCTCTCGAAGAGCAGCTCGTGAATGTCGACCAGGAGCTTGTCAAGCGGCAGGGTCTGCGGTCAGCCGACGTAGCTGATCGAATTGCGCTGCTGCTCGCCCGGCAGGTCGAGCGCGCGCTCGACGCCGTGCCTGAAGCTCACCGCGTTGCGATCGGCGTCGAAGTGGCGCAGCGCCTGCTTGAAACGCTCGGTACGCGGCTGCCACGAACGGAGCCGGCGCTCGAATCACCGCTGGCACCGGGTCAAGTGTTGAGTGCAGTCGGCGAGCGACGGCCCGACGGCTCTGTCCGCCACGCGGGGCGGCCTCTCATTCCGCTGCTGGATACGACGCTGCTGACGAACGCGCCCGGCGAACCGCGAGTGGGGAGCCAGGTCCTCACCGAGATTGAGTCAGCCGACGCCATCGACCTGGTGATGGCGTTCATCCGAACGAGCGGTCTACTACCAATCATCGGCGCGCTCCGCGAGCATTGCGCGCGGGGAAGACCGCTGCGCGTGCTAACGACCACGTACACCGGCTCAACCGAAGGCAAGGCGCTCGACCTACTGGCGGATCTCGGCGCCGAGGTTCGGGTCTCCTACGACGTGACCACAACCCGCCTTCACGCCAAGGCGTGGCTGTTCCGTCGGCATACGGCTTTCAATACGGCGTACGTCGGATCGTCCAACCTCACACACTCCGCCCAGGTGGCCGGTCTGGAATGGAACGTCAGAGTCTCGGCCGCCCGCAACCCTGACGTGGTCAAGAAGATCGAGGCGGTCTTCGAGAGCTACTGGCAAAGCGGCGACTTCGTCCCCTACGTCAAGGCAGACTTCAAGCAGGCGCGGTCACGCCAATCCGATGGCAGCAACGTTTCGATGCTGAGTCCACTTGAGGTCCGCCTCGAGCCGTTCCAGGAGCGGATGCTCGAGCTGATTGAGCTCTCTCGCGCGCGGGGTCATCACCGCAATCTGCTGGTCTCAGCGACCGGCACCGGAAAGACCGTGATGGCCGCGGTCGACTACGCGCGTTTGCGCCAGAAGTTGCCCCGGGCACGGCTGTTGTTCGTCGCGCATCGCGAACAGATACTCGACCAGAGCCTTGCAATGTTCCGCCACGTGATGCGCGATTACTCGTTTGGCGAGAAATGGGTCGCAGGTGCGCGCCCGACCGCGTTTGACCACGTCTTTGCATCTATCCAGACGCTGACGGCCGCCAACCGGCAACACCTCGCCCCAGACCACTTCGACGTCATTGTCATCGACGAGTTCCACCACGCCGCCGCGCCGTCGTACCGCGCCATCATGGAAGAACTGACGCCACGCGAACTGCTCGGCCTGACCGCGACACCAGAGCGCGCTGACGGCCTGCCGATCCTGCACTGGTTCGGCGATCGCATCGCTGCGGAGCTGCGCCTTTGGGATGCCATCGAACAACATCGTCTGGCGCCGTTCGCCTACTACGGCATCCACGACGGCGTCGATTTAAGCGACGTTCCGTGGCGTCGCGGACGTGGCTACGACGAGGCCGCACTGACCGATGTGTACACCAGCGACATGGCCTGGGTCCGCTTCGTCTACCAACAACTCGAACGGCACGTCACGAATCTCTCGACGATCCGATGCCTGGGATTCTGCGTGAGCGTCGCCCACGCCCGCTTCATGGCGGAGCAGTTCCAAAGGCTCGGCGTAGCCGCGGTGGCAATCTGGGGCGAGACGCCAGAAACGGAGCGCGCCGCCGCGATCCGGGATCTGGCAGACGGCAGGCTTCAGGTCATCTTCTCGGTCGAGCTGTTCAACGAAGGTGTCGACGTACCGAGCGTCGATACCCTGCTCATGCTGCGACCTACCGAAAGCGCCACGCTGTTTCTCCAACAGCTGGGCCGGGGGCTACGGATCGCGAAGGGCAAGAGCGTCTGCACGGTGCTGGACTTCGTCGGCCACCACCGTCGGGAGTTTCGCTTCGATCTGCGGTACCGCGCGCTGCTCGGCGGAACCCGCAGTGACCTCGAACGAGCCGTCGAAGACGGTTTTCCATTCCTGCCTGCCGGTTGCCACATGGAGCTTGACCGGGTGGCGCGCGAGGTCGTGCTCCGCAGTATCCGCGAGGCCATCCCGTCACGCTGGCCGTCGAAGGTGGCCGAGCTCCGAGCACTGGCGCAACACCAGACCGAGGTGACCATGGCGAAATACCTCGCCGAAACGGGCCTCGAGGTTGCCGATATCTATGCCAGCAACCGAGGCTGGTCAGCGTTGCGCGAGGCCGCCGGCCTGCCCGTGGCGCCCACCGGGCCACATGAGCAAGCCCTCCGACGCGGGATCGGTCGCATGCTGCATGTCGATGACCACCAGCGTGTCAACGGGTACCGCTCGTTGCTGGACCACACGAACCCACCCGAGGTCGACGCCATGAGCGACGTCGAGCAGCGCATGACGCGGATGCTCCTCGCCAACATCGCCGATCAGGTGGTCACAAGGGAAACACCGCTGCAGTCCGCAGTCGACATTCTCTGGTCGCATCCGCAGGTGATCGTTGAACTGCGCGACTTGCTCAACGTCCTTGGCGAAGCCCCGCGCCATGTCCAGCATCAGGCTCTGACGGGCATTCCGCTGCAGGTGCACAGTCAGTACACCCGCATCGAGATCCTCGCAGCGGTCGGCGAGGGCAGCGGGACGAAGACGCCCCAATGGCGCGAGGGTGTGTACGACGCGAAGGCGGCCGGTGCCGACGTATTCGTGTTCACGCTCGACAAGACGAGCGGCGACTTCTCGCCGACCACCCGCTACCGCGACTATGCAATCAGCCGCGACCTGATCCATTGGGAGAGCCAATCCACCACGTCCGCCGACAGCCCGACTGGTAGGCGGTACCGCAATCACGTGGCGATGGGGCGCTCGGTCCTGTTGTTCGCGCGGACACGGGCCGATGACCGGGCATTCTGGTTCCTCGGCCCCGCGACCTACGTTCAGCACGAGGGCGATCGACCAATGGCCGTGACGTGGAAGCTCACGACGCCGCTATCAGGGGATCTGTTCGCCGCATTCGCCGCCGCCGTTGCATAGTTACTTCGACCTGAAAAAGCGAGTTCGAGCGCGGTATGTGACGGATGGTTGTGACGGTCGCGGTGGCGTCGAGCAGCCCGCACCGGTAGCAGCCAGGAAGCGATCGCCGAACAGTCGGCGCCGCCGGCGAGGAGCAGGAACAGAGCATCGCCCTCTCTTGTCATGTCCGCCAGCGCCGGAGCAGTCGGCGCAGTGGCAGCAAGGCGGCCAGATTGCCGGCGACGAGCAGTGCGAGCAGCACGAGCGTCAGCCAGAAGCCGGCGCCGGTACCCACAAAGTCGCGCGCGTCCTGCCCGGCGGGCACCGCGCTCTGCTCCCGGATCCGGTCGGCGAGCCTGTTCACCACCAGCACCTGGCCGGCGACCAGCGACAGTCCGGCCAGCGCACCAAGCCCTGCCACGAGCGCGCGGCGGCGCCGCTGCCGGGTCAGCGTCAACGCCGTGACCAGCGCCGCGCCGAGCACGAGCAGTGCGGCCGCATAGAACGGCTGCGGTTCGATCCGGTCTTCCCGCCACTCGGTTGGCGGGCGCAGGTGGTCGGGCTGCACGTGCGGTTTGCCGCCCAGCGCGAGGTCGAGTCCGTTGTACTCGGTCGTCCCGCCCGGCTTGGCGCGTCCGTAGCTGTCCGGCACGCAGGAGACGGTGGCGAACGGCAGCACAAAGCACAGCAGCGCCAGCACCAGCGTCGCCGGGCTGAGCCACCGCCGGCGAATGGGTGTCCGCCTCGGGGTTGACCCGCTGGGTGCCGTCGCCACCCGCTCGCTGGACGGGGCCACGACCGGTACCGTCGCCATTGTGGGCTGCGCCTGTATCGCGCCCTCGGCGACCACCGTCTCCGGCCGTTCGGCCACGGTGGGCGCCACCCCGAGGCGGGCGTGCAGCAGCCGGCCGAGCAACGGCATCCGGCTGCCGCCGCCGACCAGGAAGACGCCGGCCAGATCGTGCGGAGCCAGCCCCGCCGTCGCCACCATCTGGGCGGCGACCTCGGCGACCGGGGCCAGCAGTGGCGTCGCCGCAACCTCCAGTTCCTCGCGGGTCAGGTGCAGGTCGGTCGGGTACCCGGGCATGTGCACCGGCGCGACGCTGAGCCGGGACAGGCTCTCCTTCGCGGCGCGTACCTCCTGCCACAGCACGAGCCGGTCGCGACGCTCCGCATTGGTTGCCGGTGCCGCGAGGCGCCGCCACGCCTCGGGCGCGTCGCCGGAGACCAGCTGGCCGAGGACGCCGACCAGTGCTGCGTCGACGTCCAGGCCGCCGATGTCGAGGCCCTGCTGCGCGATCACGGACAGCGCCGTATCGGGCGCAGCGCTACCCGCGCCGATCGCCGCTGAGGCGCGGACCAGCGCGACGTCCGCAGTGCCCGCACCAACGTCGACGACGAGCAGCGCTCCATCCGGTGGGAGCCCATGGCGCAGCGCCGAGGCGTAGTAGGCGGCGGCCGCGATGGGCTCGCTGATCAGCGTCACCGTGCCGAGTCCTGCCCGCACGGCGGCCGCGGCGAGCACCGCGCGCCGGGAAGCGGCCCAGGTGCTGGGGACAGTCAGCACCGCCGGGCCGGGCTGGCCGACCCGATTGACCTGCTCAACGACCGCCAGCAGTACCGCGGCCAACGTGTCGGTCACGGCAATCGTGTGGGAACCCAGCAGGACCGTGCCGTCGTCGACCCGCCGTTTCGGGTTCGGCTCGAACGCCGCCGGGTCGGCGCGCGCCAGCCGTTCCGCGTCAGTGCCGACGATCAACGCCCCGTCCGCCCCGGCATAGACGGCCGACGACAACTGTTCCCGGCCGTCGAACAGCAGCGGGCGGATCTGGCCGTCCGCCCCGCGGAGCACAGCAACCGTGTTGGAGGTACCGAGGTCGATGGCGAACGGGTACACGAAGGCAACGTACGCCGAAGCACCGACGCATGCCTACCGGGCAGCCGCCTCCGAGCTGGCGCGCGGGGACCTGCTGCTGCCGGGGTGACGGCCGGTCAGCCGGTGTCGTCGCCGGGGCGGATCAGGCCGCTCTCGTAGGCGAACGCGATCGCCTGGGGACGGTCGCGCAGGCCGAGCTTGTCCAGCGCCCGGCCGAGGTGGGTCTTCACGGTCGTCTCGCCGAGGAAGAGCCGCGCGGCGACCTCGGCGTTGGACAGGCCCCGGCCGACCAGCGCGAGTACCTCCGCCTCGCGACCCGTGAGCCGGTCCAGGGCCGGGGCGCGGGTCGGCGCCTGCGGTGCGCGCGCGTAGCCGCCGATCACCCGGGGCACCACCGCCGGGTCGATGAGCCCGCGGCCGGCGGCGACCTCCCGCAGCGCGTCGAGCAGCTGCTCCGGCGGCGACACCTTGAGCAGGAAACCCGCGACGCCCGCACGCAGCGCGCCGTCCACGAGCACCTCCTCGTCGAAGGTGGTCAGCACGAGCACCTTGACCCCGGGGTGTGCCTCGGCGATCGCCCGTGCCGCGCCGATGCCGTCGAGCCCTGGCATGCGGGCGTCCATGAGGACCACGTCGGGGTTGAGCGCGGCGACGGCTCGGACCGCCTCGTGACCGTCCGCGGCCTCCCCGACGACCTCGAGGTCGGGTTCGTCGGAGATGAGCAGGCGCAGACCGGCCCGTACGATCGCCTCGTCGTCCGCCAGAAGCACCCGGATCATCGCATCTCCTCGCCGAGCGGAAACCGCGCGTACACCTCGAAACCGCCCTCGGTGCGGGGTCCGGCCCGCAGCTCACCGTCGAACATCGCGACCCGCTCCCGCATGCCGACCAGCCCGTGCCCGCCGCCGGGGGACGGGCCGGGTGCGGCGCCGCCCCGCCCGTCGTCGGCGACGCGGACGCTAACGGCGGCCGGCTCGTACGTCACGACCACCGTGGCGGACCCAGCCGCAGCGTGCCGCAACGTGTTCGTGAGCGCCTCCTGCGTGACGCGATAGGCCGAGACGTCCAGCGCCACCGGCAGTGGCACGGGCTCGCCCTCGACCCGCAGCGTGACGTCCAGCCCTGCGGAGCGGACATGACCGACCAGGTCGTCGAGCCGGCGCAGCGACGGTGTCGGGGCGAGGCCGTCGGTGTCGTCGGGACGCAACAGCCCGACGACGCGCCGCAGCTCCGTCACCGAGCGCCGCCCGAGCTGCTCGACCTGGGTCAGCGCATCGCGCTCGACAGGACGGTCGCCCAGCCGGCGGCGCACCACGCCGACCTGCATCGTCATGACGCTGACCGTGTGGGCCACCGCGTCGTGCAGCTCGCGGGAGATGCGGGCCCGCTCCTCGTCGACGGCCGCACGGGCCCGAGCCTCGCGCTCCGCGTCGAGCTGGGCGGCCAGCAACGCCAGCTGCCGAGAGCGCGCCTGTTCGCGGCGCAGCAACGTCCCGAGCCCCCAGGCGGCGCCGACCAGCGTGCCGAAGAACACGAACTCCCACGCGCCCTCGCCGATCCAGACGAGCGGGGCGGCCGGCACCACCGCGGCGGCGACCGACGCGACGAGCGCCCGGCGCGGCGGGCTCCGGTACGCGGCATGGACGACGAGCACCAGTTCCGCGATGAGCTGGGAGCCGCCGACCCCCGGGCCGCCGATCAGGATCACGTACGGGAACGACAGCATCGCCACGGTCATCCCGGCGACCGGGAACCACGCGGCGAGCGGGAAGCACAACGCCAGGACCACGACCATCGCGACCGCGGCCAGGCGGGTGTCCGTGGCTCGCGGATCGCCGTAAGCCTCCACGAGCGCGAGGGCGGCGAACAGCACCCCGGCGCCGCCACCGACGACCAGCCACTGCCGCTGACTGCGTGGTACGCGCACCCAGGCCTCCTCTCGCCACCGACGGTAGCGACCGCGCGGCCACGGCGGGATCAGATCCGGGGACGACGTCACCAGCCCGAACGTCCTCCCCGGGAAGGACCTCTGGTGCCCGCCGGCCGCCCCGGGATCGCAGCCGGAGGGGCCCTGCACGCCGATCCGCCAGGCGTCGCACGGCCATAGCGTTTGCACCACGCCGAACACCGGCGCCCGCAAACCCCGAGAGGATTCAGTGCGATGTCCGATAACGCCGCCACCACCGCCACCACGCCGACCCCGCTGCGCCGGCTCGCCGGCGGTGCCCTCGTCCTGGCCCCGTTCGTCATGTTCGGCGGCATGCTCACCTCGCCACCGCAGGCCGACGACACCTCAGCGGCGTACCTCAGTTCCCTCGCCGACGACTTCGGCCTGTCCGTACTGTCGGCGAACCTCCTCCACTACGCCTGGGTGCTCATCGCGCTCGGCGTGCCGGCGACGCTGACCCTGCTGCGCGGCCGGCGCGGCCGGACCCTCACCGCCGTCGGGGTCGCCCTGACGACGTTCGGGGCGATCCAGATGTCGGGCATGCTGCTGTCGGACTGGTTCACCGGCGCGATGCCTGGCGCGGTGCCGCTCGCCGACGCGGTCAAGGTGTTCGACACCGTGGCCGCCGACCCCTCGATGGTCCTGTGGCGGCTCACCGGCGTCGCCGGCGGGGTGGTCATGCTGCCGCTGCTCCTGGCCGGCCTGGCCCGCGCCGGAGTGGTCGGCTGGTGGACCGTGCCGGTGATCCTGGTGCCGTTCATGGCCGCCGCGCTGCTGCCCGCCGTGGTCGGTGCCGTGGTCGCGCTGGTGTGCTACGCGCCGCTCATGCTCGTCGGCGTCCGCCTGGTGCGCCGCACGGCCACCGACGTCGTCCAGGCCGAGGCGTTCGCCACGGCCTGATCCCGGCCCACCGTGCGGGTCGTCAGGCGGGCAGCTGCTCGAAGAGGTCTTCCCCGCGCCGTTGAGCTGCAGCTCAACGGCGTCTGCGGCCGGCCGCAATGCATTTGGCCGACCCGCATGATCAATGTAGCCTCGTGACCATGAAGTACACAGGCATCGCGTCGATGAGGCTCCGCACCCGCCGCTGACGGCGGCGCACCGAGCGATCCTCATCTCCTGCCCCGCCGTCCCGGCGTCCTGCCGGGCGGCTTGTTGTGGCTGCCCGGCTCAATCCCGAGCTGCGGAGCACCCCTGTGTCTATCACTCGTACGAGTTCATCGAGCCTGCCCCAGACCGACCTTCAGGTCCACCGCGATCCGGCCCGCACGGCCTGGTCGGCGTCGGTGGACAGCCCGATCCCCGCAGGTGAACACGCGCACCTGCGCGCCGAGGACGTCAGCGTCGTGCTGGGCGCGCGGCAAGTCCTCAACCGCGTGTCGGTCACTGTCTCCTCGCGATCCCGGCTGGCGATCGTCGGGGAGAACGGCCGTGGCAAGACGACCCTGCTGCACGTCCTGGCCGGTCTCGTGGCCCCTGACAGCGGTTCGGTACACCGGGCGGGCACCATCGGGCTGGCCGAACAGACCCTGCCTGCCGGCGCGGGCCTGACGGTGGGTGCGCTCACCGCCGAGGCCCTCCGCGCGGCGCACACGGCCCTGGCCGCCCTGGACGAGGCATCCAACGACCTCGCCGAGGGGGTGGACGGCGCCGAAGATCGCTATGCCACTGCGCTGGACGCGGTCACCCGCCTGGACGCCTGGGACGCCGAGCGCCGTGTCGACATCGCTCTGGAAGCGCTGAACGCCTGCACCGACCGCTCGCGTGAGCTGAGCACCCTATCGGTCGGGCAGCGCCACAGGGTGCGTCTGGCCTGCCTGCTGGGGGCTGCGTACGACGTACTGTTGCTCGACGAGCCCACCAACCACCTGGACGCCGACGGCTTGGCGTTCCTCGCCGATCGTCTGTGCGCCCACCGAGGCGGCCTCGCCCTGGTCAGCCATGACCGTGCCCTGCTGCGCGCCGTCGCCATGGAGTTCCTGGACCTGGACCCCGGCGAGAACGGCATGGCGCGTCTGTACGCCGGCGGCTACGACGGCTGGCAGGAAGGGCGCCGGCGCGAGCGTGAACGATGGGAACAGGACTTCGAAGCCCAGCAGGCTGAGCACCGCCGGCTCACGATGGCCGTCGATCAGGCTCGCGACCGGCTGAGCACCGGCTGGCGACCCGCGAAAGGCACCGGCAAGCACCAGCGCCAGTCCCGAGCTCCCGGCGTGGTACAGGCACTCAACCGTGAGCGGGAAGCGCTGGAGGCGCACCGGATCACCGTGCCCGAGCCGCCGCTGTCGCTGCGCTGGCCCGAGCTGGCCACCCGCAAGGGCGCCGCGCTGGTGCGCGTCCACGACGTGCGGGTCGCCGGGCGCCTGGTACATCCGGTCACATTGAGCCTCGACGGCGGGGACCGTCTGCTGATCACCGGCGCGAACGGTGCGGGCAAGTCCACCCTGCTGTCCGTCCTGGCCGGTCGGCTGCGACCCACCAGCGGGACGGCCCACCACCTGCCGGCCGCCCGTATCGCTCTGGTGGCCCAGGAACTGCCCGACTGGCCGGCCGACGCCACCGCACGACAGGTGTACGAGCAGCACACCGGCCGCCTGATCGCCGAGGGCCGGATCCGCGAGGGCGACCTCGTACTGCTGAACTCCACCGGACTGCTGGACCGGGAAGCATCCCGCACCCCGGTGCAGCGCATGTCCCAAGGGCAGCAGAGACGCCTGGATCTTGCGGTGCAGTTGGCCGCCCGGCCCGATCTGCTCATCTTCGACGAGCCGACGAACCACCTGTCGGCCGCGCTGGTCGACGAGCTGACCGCGGCGTTGCTGACCACGCCCGCCACCGTCGTCATCGCCACACACGATCGCCAGCTGCTCGGCGACCTGGCCAGCTGGCCCCGCCTGCACCTGACACGAGTAGCGGAGGAGGTCAACCGCGGCGGACAGCCGGTCGACTGACATTTCGGTGGGGACGCAGGCGCTACCGTGCGTCCCCACCGTCGGCAGCCGTGCCGGGGCTGATGCCAGACGCCGGTCTCGGCGGGGAGCCGACCCGACCGGGTGGTCAGGGCCCTGCTGCTTTACAGAGAACGCTGGTAGAAGCGGTACGCGCGGGCCGCCAGCCAGGCCATCAGGACTGCCAGCGCCGACAGCAGCGCCATGCGGTCGAGCACGATGCCCCAGTCCGGGGTGGCCATCAGCGCCTCGCGGCTGGCGACCGCGGCCCAGTCCACCGGGTTGAAGCGGGTTACCCGTGCCACCCAGTCGGGCATGAGGGCGGGCGCCATCATGATCGAGGAGAGGAAGGCCAGGGGCAGGACCAGGAACTGGGAGACAGCAATGAGTGCCTCCTGCTGGTGGACCACCAGCGCGATGGCGTTGGACAGCGCGGCGAACACCACGGCGATCAGGATCGCGCAGGCGAGCACGACCAGCAGCCCGGCGCCGCCGCCCGGGTATCGGGCGCCGGCCAGCAGGCCGGTGGCGAACATGATCAGCGACTGGACAAGGGTGACCAGCGCCTGGTGTGTCAGCCCCGCGGTGACCATTGCGGAGCGGCGGATCGGGGACGTGAGGGTACGGTCCATTACCCCGCGCTCCATGTCCTGCACGATCGACGTGCCGCTCCACCCGGCGGACATCATCGCGGTCATGATCACGACTCCGGGGGTGAGATAGTCCAGGTAGTTCCCACCGCCGAACCCGGGCAGCTCCGCGACGCGGCGGAAGAGCTGGCCGAACAGCAGCAGCCAGATCATCGGCTGGACGAGCGTGAACAACAGGTACGCGGGCTGGCGGGACAGGGTACGCAGCGAGCGGCCGGTCAGCAGCCGGGCGTGGGTCAGTGCGAGGGTCACAGCAGCACCGCCTCTCGGTCGTTGCCGAGCCGGTCGGCTTCACCGAAGCTGCGACCGGCGTGATGCAGATACACGTCGTCCAGCGATGGCCGAGCGACACCGACCGCGGTGAGCCCGATCCCGGCGGCGTCCAGTGCGGCCAGCACGCCGGGCAGCACGGCTGATCCGTCGGCGACGCGAGCCTGCAATGCCCCGCCCTCGGCGACGACGGCGCTGACGCCGGGGATCGCCCCGATCACGGCGCGAGCCCGGTCGGCGTCGGCTTGCCGGGCAAGGGCCGCCCGGATCGTGTCCCCGCCCAGCGCGCTCTTGAGCTGGTCGGGGGTGCCGGCCGCGACCACCCGGCCGGCGTCGACGATCGCCAGCCGCGCGGCCAGGTGGTCGGCCTCATCCAGGTAGTGAGTGGTGAGCAGCACGGTCAGCCCGTCCTGGCGGGCCAGCCGCGCGATCTCGGCCCACAGCTCCATGCGCGCCTCCGGGTCCAGGCCGGTGGTGGGCTCGTCCAGGAACAGCACGCGCGGCCGGTGCATGAGGCCCATGGCCACGTCAAGCTTGCGCTGCATGCCGCCGGACCAGGTGCCGGCCAGCCGGCGACCGGGCCCGGTCAGGCCGAACCGCTCCAGCAGGCCGGCCGCGCGGGACCGGGCGTCCCGGGCGGACACGCCGTGGATGCGCCCCTGGAGGACCAGGTTCTCGAGGCCGGTCGCGACCGGGTCGAAGCCCGGCTTCTGGGAGACGTACCCGATGAGCTGCCGGACCCGTTCCGGGTGCTGCACAACGTCGATGCCGTGGACTCGGGCCCGGCCGGCGTCGGGCCGGCTCAACGTGGTGAGGATCCGGACAGTGGTCGACTTGCCGGCGCCGTTGGGGCCGAGCAGGCCGAAGACGGTGCCGGGTTCGACGGTGAAGCTCAGGCCGGTCAGGGCGTGGACCGCTTTCGTACCCTTCCCGTAGGTCTTGCCCAGCTCGACCGCCTCGATGGCGGGTGCCGCTGCGGGCATCGTGCTCTCCTTCCGGTGAAGGAGCCGGCGGGGCCGAGAGGGGCGGTGAGCTACCGTGTTACTGCGGGCACGCACGGCAGGCTCGGCCGTCTCGGTCGACGACTCCGGTGTGTCATTCCGTGGTCGCGGTGTTGGCGCACCGCGGCCACGGTTTCCGAAACTTCAGGACTCGGCCACGAACAACATGCGCGCGACCAGGATCATCATCGCTACAAGGCCGCCGACGATCGCGAGCCACGACCACAGCCAGCCCACCGTCAGGGTCAGCAGGACGAACACGGCGATCGCGATCAGCCAGCTGACCACGGTGTAGATGCCGAACCGTGCGGCGGCCGAGGGATCCTCGGTGAAGCGGTTGCCGACCGCGGCGTGCGACTCGGCCATGCGCATCACCCACTGCTTGTGCCGGTTCGTCTGGGTCGCTCCGAGGTAACTCAGGATCCCGATGCCCCCTACCGCCGGCGCCGCGCCGACGTAGGCCCAGGTGAGATCGGCTCCACGCAGGTAGAGCCAGCCGCATGCCAGCCCGGCCAGCGTCAGCGTTACCCCCACGCCATACCCGGCGGCACGGCCGGTGGGCATCGGGTGGTTACTGGTGGTCTCCTGGCGCAACGCGTCGGCGGTGATCGCACCGGAGGACAGCGCGACGACGAACGCCGCCACGGCCTCACCGGCCAGCGGAACACCCCCGGCCGCAGCGGCGAGCGCCAGCACGGCGAGGCCGGTGACGCCGACCACCGATAGCATCACGGTTCGGAGCACGAAAGCCGGGCGCGGACGGACGCGGAGGAGCGCATTCGCCACGTACGCGGAAGGCTCTGTGCCGTCGACGATCGTGTGGATGTCGCCGAGCTCCTCGACGGCCCGGCGCGCCGCGGCGCCGCCGGAGAGGCCCTCGGCCTGCAGCTCGGTGGTCCGGGCGACCAGGTTGGCACGGACCTCCTCCTTCAGGTCTTGGCGTTCGGGGGTCATCTCGATGCCCGCGAATGCCTCGTCAAGCAGGCGGTGAACGTCCGCGGTGTCGTTGGGGTTGGTCACGATGATCGCCTTCCGAAGGCCGAGTCGCGGGGACCAGCGTTCCGGTCCGGGTCGAGCAGGGTGTCGATGAGGTCGCGGGTGAGCGCCCAGGCCGCGATGTTGCGCCGGTACACGGCGCGGCCCGCGTCGGTGATCCGGTAGTACTTGCGCCGGCCGCCCTGGCTCTCGTCGCCCCAGTAGGCCTCGATGAGACCGTCCTTCAGCAGCCGGCGATACGTGGCGTACAGAGTCGCCTCTTTGATCTCGTGCCGCCCGCCCGTGGCCTCCCGGATCCACTTGAAGATCTCGAACCCGTAGCGGTCCTCGCTCCGCAGCACCGCCAACACGATCGTGTCGGTATGGCCACGTAGCAGGTCCGCCGCGAGGACATCCTCCTGCCCGTTCTCTGTCACAGCGACTACTATATCAGGACTAGTACTTGACGCAGTATAGCGCCGGATCGTTGACAGTGCACCGAGGACTCGGATGGGCCCTCACCAACTGAGCGAAGCGCCCCACCGGAGTTGAAGCTACGTGCCCCTGCCGCGGAAGCCGGTGACAACCCGTAGCACCGCCAAGCGCTGACCAGCTTGCGCGTGGGCCAGGGGCCAGCGGCGGGCCGCGTCAGCGACTCGGCGTGTGTCGCTCCCGGAGGCGGTTCGGGGTCGCGCAGCCAGGGGCGGCCCGGGGTTGGTCCCTGATGTCCTGACGCCGCTGCTGCGGCCATGCTGGATGCATCAGATGTGGTACCTGAAAGAGGAGCTCAACATGGAAACCGTGTACGGCTCGATGCGCCAGCACGGCCTGGTCCGCCCGGCGCAGGGCCGCATCCTCGGCGGCGTGATCGCTGGGCTCGGGCAGCGCTTCGGCATCGACCCGTGGCCGGCGCGGCTGCTGTTCGTGCTGATCCTGCTGGCCATCCCCGGCAGCCAGATCCTGATCTACCCCATCTTGTGGATCCTCATGCCGACCGAGACGCCGATGACGCCGGCAGTTCCCTCTCCCTGATCGCGTTCGGTGACCAGCACCTGTAGCACATCGCGGCTGACTCCTGGCCTCCGCTGCCGTGTCAGCTGTACACCCATAGGGCCGCGTTACGAGATGCCGGCTTCACGTAAGGCAAAGGCGATCTCAGGCACGTCGAGTTCTCCCCTGGCGACGCCCATGGTGAGTTCGTAGGCGTCATCGTTTGACATGGTCAGCGCCTGCCCGTTGATCTCGCAGAACACCGCCATGGCCGCGAAGCCGAGCCGCTTGTTTCCATCGATGAGAGCGTGGTTGCACACGAGCGAGTGCAGGAGCGCGGCAGCCTTCTCCGGCAAGGTTGGGTAGGCGTCGTAGCCGAAGACGAACGTCTGTGGGCGCGCGGACGAGGCGTTGAGCAGCCCGATGTCGCGGACCTTCGGCTCGCCGCCCAGCGTGCGCTGCGCGATGTACAGCAGATCCTCAAGACCGAGGTACAGCGTCATTCGCCGAGCCGCCGGATCGCCTCCGAGTACGTGGGCAGGACCCGATCCAGGGCGCGGTCGATGAGCTCACGCTTACTGTGTCGCTCGATGTACTCCTCGATGGCCTTGACCGCAACCGCCTGCATCGAGGTGCCCTCGTGCTCCGCGCGGACGCGCAGCGCGTTGGTCTGCTCATCGTCAAGTCGAAGTGTCATCGCCATGGCAGTGATGATACCACTAGTGATACCAATGCCTCTCGCCTCGCAGGTCACACCACCTCAGCGACGACCGTTCTCCACATGCGTTGTGTGGAAGCAGCACCTGAGGGAACTGTGCTTCCCAGAGCCTGCGGACCTTCGGCGGCAGGTACATGCCAGTCCATTCAGCGGCGAGCCGGTCAGCGTTGAGCCATGCGGCGAGGTCGGCGACGGTTTGCGCCTCTTGCAAGACGGTCTTGTACATGGTGACGAGCCGTTTCGGGTCGTCGAGGTCGTAGACAGGATGGCCGGACCAGTCGAGATGATTCGGCAGGGTGACCGTGCCGCTGGTAGGGCCGCTGAGCTGGGAGAGGCTGTCCGCGACGACGACCGGCTTCCGTTCGCCGTAAGACATGTAGTCAGCCGGCGACATGGGTGCCGGCGTGGCCTTGGCTTTGCCGCGCGCGCCGCGCTTCCACCGTTGCTGCGGCGGCAGGATCTTCTGGGCGATGGATTCGCGGGTGAGGCCGCTACGGCGGACGAGCTCGGCTTGTGTGACGTGCTGGGCGGCCTTGACAATTTCGGCGTCGAGTTCGCTGTTGACGCGTTCGAGCTCGGCGCGGAGCTTAGCGCGGCGCTTGCCGAGCCGGTCGACGTGGCTGAGGTCGTACGCGGCGGTCACGATCTCAACGAGAGCCTAGCGCTTGGCCTAGTACTAGGCCAAGCGTGCGCTCACCGCCAGGCTGCCAGTGTCCGCAAACGCGGAATTGATCTGCACCCGTTCAGTGAACATCAGGCGACACTTGAAGAGGAACTGCGTCTGGCCGTTGGCCTGACGGCACTGCGCGAGCGGGCTGGCCTGAGCCGGGCGGAGGTTGCCGAACGTATCGGCGTCTCGCAACCTCGCGTGGCCGCTATTGAACGGTCCGCGAACATCACACTCGCCGGAACGTTGAGTGCCGCTGTGACCTACCTAGCTGATTTCTAGGTAGGTTACAACCGCTCGGTGGAGAGCCGTTATGCCCGGCTCCGACCTCTTTACAATGTTCCGCAGCACCGTCGAGGCGTCGCCCAGCCCGTCGCTCGCCTCGGTGTCGTGGGAGCCCAGCGACCCGGCCGTCGATCCGCCAGCCCGAGCCGCCCCGCCTTCGCCCCGGGACGTTGTGCTGTACGCCGCCGGGTCGATAGGTTGCCTTGATGATCAAAACGGGGACACCGCAGTGATCCGCCGAGAGGCCGTGTGGTCCACGATCGGCGCCGTCCTTTTCGTCCTACTCCTCGGATACGTCGGCGTGCTCGAACGGCTGTCGTGGTGGCTGGTGCTACTGCTGGCCATAGCTCTCGGCGCCCTGTCCACGCAGGTTACTGACGCTCTTTGGCGCAGACGGCAGGGGCCGAAGTGAACAGCACCCCGACTCCCACCCCCGAAGGAGAAGCCGGACATGGCCGCTGAGCGGTCCCGCGATGACCTCGACGCCGCGCTGGTGAAGTCGCTCAACGCGCTACGCCTGGTCGGCGACAACCGTGAACTTCGGACCGTCCTAAATCGCGAGCTTGCCGAGTCGACCGTCGGCCTGCGCGCGCACTTCCCCGACGCCACCGGCGCCCCAGACTGGGTCGGCCGCTCGTGGCCGTACCGCGAGCACATGCGGAAGCTGTACGCAGAGGCCGGCTACTCGCGTGACGAGGCCAGACGGGCACAGCCGTCGATCCGGTACCACGTCGCGAGCCTGGTGCGGGAGCAGCTCACACCTGAGCAGGTTGCCGATCTCGGCCTGCACGAAGACGACCTTGTCGAACGGGCGCGGACGTCACGTAAGGCAACGCGGGCACTGCTGAGCACGGTCAACCCGGCTGGCAAGGACGTGGTCGGGTCGGCCGAGGCGGGGCTGCTGCTCCTCCAGCGGATACCGGTCGAGTCCGTGCAGGCGCTCGATGACACTGAACGTGCACACCTGCGCGATCTGCTCGACCAGATCGTCGAGCGGGTAGGCGCACTGCTTGGCTCGGTGCGGCAGGATGCCGCCCGGCCTGTCGCCGCCGAGGTGGACGGGCAGCACCGCAAACCGCTCGACCGGCTCAGCCCGGACGACTGAACACAACGAACGCGGCCCCGCTCCTTCGTCCTGGAAGTCGGGGCCGTTCGCTGTTCGGCGAACTGCCAGTCTGGGCGTTACCGGGCATTTCGCTCATGGACGCCGTCTCGTCGGGCATGGTTATGCCAGGACGACCTTTGCGCCGCGAGAGAAGCTCGAGTCGTGGACCTCGAGCGTCACAAGCTTGACATTCGCGGCGACGTCGAAGACGACGATGACGCTGACCTGGTTGCCCGGGTTGATCTTTTCCAAGAACGATTCGCCGTTGGGTTGGCGTACAGGCTGGCGACACCGTCGGTTTCGTAGCGGGCGACGGCGGCGTCGTAGGCGACGACGTTGCTGTCGTCGAAGGTTCGGGCGTCGTTGCCGATGTTCTTGACCTGCAGCGTGATCTGACAGAAGCGGCCTTGCGCCTTCTACCCGGCGATCTGTGTCTTGCCGCAGTCTGGGCCTTTGGTGACCTTAAACTCGAACTTGCCGTCCCGAACAGCGGTTCCGGCAGCCGCGACGTCCGAGGTTTTCGGGGCAGCGGTCGCTACTTTCGCAATCGTCACGCGAGTTGCCAGCAATACGAGATGGAAGCCCACGTCGGTACACCGACCCGCTGATCGCGGCGTGGAATCTCAGCCGGTCATCGGGCGGAGATGTTGACTCAGCGGTCGACCAACTGCGAGCGCGGGCACTCCGGGAGCGGCTGTGGAGATAGGGCGTCACGTCGAACTCGTCGCCACCGCGTACGCCGACGAACTGTCAATACGATCCCTCGCGGAGATCAGTGCGATCACCGCCGACCAGAACGTGCGCATCATCGGCGGGCAGATGGCTTCGCTGCTCCTGACCGCCTTTCCCGTCCCAGGGATCGATGTACGCCGCACCCGCGACGCCGATGCCGCCATCACCACCGAACTCGCCGGCTCCCGCGTCATCCATCAGCGCCTCCTCGACCACGGGTTGTTGACGCTCCCGCAAGACTTTTCGGCCGTCGTTGACATTCGCTACCGTACGGTCCGCGGATGCAACGGTCGAGCTGTGTACCCCCGGGATCCGACCATTCTGACCTGTCCCGTGAGTGGCCATCCACCAGGGAACTGCGTCGCCTCGGACTTCAAGCTCACCCGGCACGGGATGGCGGGAACCAAGGTTGATCCGCAACCGCTCATCACCTACGAGCCTTATCTGATCGATCAGCTCAAGCAGCATCTGATCCTGACCTACGAGCAGATCCACCTCAATGCGCCGAAAGCGAAGATCATCGTGGTCGGGTACCCGCATCTCTTCCGCGACGGCGCAACAGACGGTTGCATGGGGGTGACGCCCGAGGCGCAGGCCTGGATGAACCAGATGGGGGTCAAGCTGACGCAGACCATCACCAATGCCGTCCAGACCGTGAAGGTGGACTACCCGGACACGCAGATCGGGTTCGCCGATCCTACGGCCGCGTTCACCGGACACGGAGTATGCGAGCCCGACCACCCCGAGTGGATCAACGGCATCGACCTCTCCAACCAGGTCTTCAGTTACCACCCCAACATCAACGGCCAGATCGGATACGCCGGCGTGGTGAACGCGGCAATCGTCAACAACTGACGGCCGGCGCGAAGCGGAAGGAACCAGCATGACGGGACGCACGGTACTCGGAGCATCGATCTGGCGTCCCGTCGCGCTCGCCGCGGGGGGTGGGCTTCGTCCTGCTCGCCCCCGCGGCGGGCGTGCTGTTGCATCAGGAGCGGAGCAACTCGCAACGGTTCGACTTCTGGCCGTTGCTGGAGTTGCTCGCTTACCTGCTGCTGGTCCTGCCGTGGTTGGGGCCGCTCGCGCTGCGGTTGCTCGGTGTGCCGTGGCCGTGGGCAGTCGGCCTACTCGGCGAAGTGCTGATGCTTCCGATCTACCTGGCGTTCTACCGCCCCGGCGGCGTCAACCATTCCTGGTGGGTCTACGGACTCCAGGCCGCACTTGCATACGGCCTGGCGGCAATAGGGCCGGCCATTTTCGGAAGGTCGTCCGCTCAACCGAAATGACGACAGGAACTAGTGATATTTACGCAACGTGAATCGGACCATGTCTGCGTGGAGTACACGAGCCTCTCGACCGGTGTGACCGCGAAGTGCCGGTCGAAGCTCTCCACCGTCGTGTCCAACAGGCCGGAGTCGACCTTACAAGGCGAGTCATGTCCATACTCGCGAGTATGGACATGCTGGGGCTGGGGCCGCGGGAAGCCCCGCTGGCCCCAGACCTGCACGGCAACGGCACGACCGCCGAGCTCGGTCGCGCCGTCGCCGAACGCGTCCTCGAACGCTAGTACTGCACGAGCAGGTACTGCGACGTCTGATCGGTCGTGCTGCCATCGGCGCGGCGGCCGATGACGACCAGGTTGTGCGAGCCGGCCTCC
This sequence comes from Dactylosporangium sp. NPDC051484, assembly GCF_040689395.1. Classification (NCBI taxonomy): domain Bacteria; kingdom Bacillati; phylum Actinomycetota; class Actinomycetes; order Micromonosporales; family Micromonosporaceae; genus Dactylosporangium; species Dactylosporangium sp. NPDC051484. The sequence goes on from NZ_JBFAZX010000023.1 coordinate 85,712, forward strand.
GAAGGCGTCCACGTCACCGTGGCGTGGCCGTTCACCGCCGCGACGTTCTTCGTGTCGCCGTAGTCAAATCGGTAGTCGAACGACACGACCCCGTCGGTGCCTGCCGTGAACTCGAACGTCCCCTCGACCCCGGCGCCACCGCCCCACACGTAGGGCGCGTACTGCGCCGAAACCACCTTCGTCGCGGTACCGACAAGGAAGCGGTATTCGGTCACCGACGAGAGCTCGCCGCCGGGCAACACCTGCTGAACGTACAGCGTATTCAGCCCGTTGTGCGTCGGCGTGATCTCGGTGTACGTCGTAGTGCTCTCCGGCGTCGGCGGCACGGCAACGACCGGCCCGTCCTCGAGGTGGTATCGGAACTCCACGATGTCCGGGACCAGCTGCGAGTAGAAGCCCACGTTGCCCGGGATGCCGATGCCGCCCGTCGGGTTGTACGCGTTCCACGCGCCGTAGACGGTGACCTTGTCGTCCTTGGCGATGATGTACTGCCGGCGCTGCTCCGACTCCGTCCCGTCGGCGGCGACGCTACGGACCAGAACATTGTTCAGTCCCGGCGAGAGTGGCGTGTATGTCACCGTTGCCGTGCCGTCCGCGTCCACGGGCACGGTGAGGTCCTCGGCGCCGTAAGGCAGCGTGTAGCGGAACTGCGTCGCGGGCAGCGCGGCCCGGAACGTGACCGTCACCGGGTGGTTGATGATCACGTCGCCGGCCGGCGTCCAGGTGACGACGGGACCGGAGAAGACCTGGAAGGTGTACCGCGTCTCCGGCGATCGGCTCCCGTCGGCCCGCACGGCCTGCGCGATGACCGTGGTGTTCCCTGCGTGCGTCGGTGTCACGTCGATGTAGGCATAGGTGTCGCCGTTGCTGGAGATCGAGGTCTCCGGCCCGCCGTCGAAGCGGTAGACGAACCCGGTCAGGTCCGGCAACTGGCTGCCGAACTCGATCCGCTGCGAGATCCCGACGCCGTCGCGCCGCGGCGAGTCCGTCTGTCCCCACGCGTAGACGTACGGCCGCACCGAGATGATCGAGAAGTAGTACTGCGTCTGCTGCGAGACGGTCCCGTCGGCCGACACGGAGCTCACCAGCATGTTGAAGAACCCGGGTGTGTCGGCCGTGTACGGCAGCACGGCACTGCCGTCCGCCCTGGCGTCGACCCGCCCGCTGCGGTCGCCGATGACGTACTGGTAGGCCACCACCCCGGACCGGCGCGGCTTGAACGTGAACGAGCCGGCCACGCCCTCGACCTGGTCGGTGAACACGTCGAACTCCGCCGACTGCACCACCGGCTCGTCGCTGACGACGGTCGACAGCTTGCCCTGCCCGATCATCTTCGTTCCCGTGTAGGCCCGCAGCGTGATGTCGACGTACCCGGTCTGGGTGAACGTGATCGGCCCGCTCGCCTTGCCACCGGTCGTCGGCAGCTTGACCTCGGCCGTCCCCGGCAGCTGGTACGACATCACGGTCGTCTCGCTCGCCGGCGCGTTCAGGTTGATCGTGCTCGGCAGCCCGACCCCGGCCACGTCGACGGACCCGTACGGCGAGGTGTTGCGCACGAAGAACCGGTAGTTCTTCTCCGGCCCGCGGTTTCCGGCCTCATCGACGGCGGCCACGTACAGCGACGCCATCCCGGACTTGTCCGGCGTGTAATCAAGCACGCCCCTGCCGGACCGGTTCGCCTTCACGACCCCGGTGTGCCCGACGATGTCCCGCCAGTAGAACGCGGCCACGTCGGGGTCCCCACCGGCGTCGAACCGGAACCGGCCGGCCACCCCGGGCCCGCCCGACGGCACGTTACCGGCCGGGTACTGCTTCGAGGCGACCCCCGGCTCATGCGCGGGCGCCGTCTTGTCCACGGTGAGGTAGCAGGTCTTGGCCCACGCCCCGTAGTCGGTGTAGTCGTAACCCCGAGCGCTCCAGGCGACCAGGGTCCCGTCGGCGTACCCGCTGAGGTCGGTGGACGCCTGGAACACCCCACCGCCGTAGGTCCCCCCGCTGAACTCCCGCCGCTGCTCCGGATGAGCGGAATCCCAGACGGCGAAGATCGCGTTCTTGGGATCGTTGACATCGCCATCGGTGACCTTCGCAGAGAAGGTCGGATACGACCCCGCGGTCGGATGCTTGGCAGCAGTACCACAGGCGCCGTCCGGATACTGCAGCTTGAGCTCGGACGCGACCGCCAGGTGGTTGCCGCTCACCCCGATCCGCGGCTGCTGTACCGACCGCCCGAGCCGCTGATCGCCCTCAGAGGCCGCCGCGACGCGCAGCTCAACGGTGAGCGCCTTGTCCCCGCGAGCGACGGCGACCCCGATCGCCTCGGTGAGATCGAACCCGAACCCACCCGGGCAGGACCAACTCCCGGCCCCGAGCGACGCCTGCCCGATCCGCTCAATCTCCTGCGGCGCCCGATTCCACGCCGTGTTGTCCTTGACCGCCGACGTGCGCCAGAGTTCGACAGGTGCGGCGGCGCCGCAGTCGGTGACGTTAGTCTCGTTCGAGTACAGGCTTGCCAGGTGGACGGCCTGGCCCTTCAACCCGGTGAGGTCGAAGGTGAAGTACGACCGCCGTGTGTGCGTCTTCCCGGCGGCGTCGAGCGTCGTGCCGACCGGCAGGTCCCCGGCCTGGTTGACGAAGCTGGTCAACGGGCTGCGCGAGTCGGTCCAAGCCCACTTGGTGGGGCTGAGGTTGACAGGTTCGGCCTGAGCGTGCACGGGCTGTGCGGTGGCCGCCACGACAACGAGCGCGGCGCCGGCGGACAGCAGAATGCTGCGTACGCGTGCCATATGGGTGTTTCCTCCCCGATTCCCGGCCAGCGATCGCCGACCGGGCACCGGGGATCGTAGACCCACCAGCGAGCGCGGTGTCACCGAATATCCATAATGGACAATATTCACCAGACCGCCGATTCTGCAGCAAACCGCAACGGCGCTGCTGCACCACGCAGGCCTGCGCGACGTGCGCCCGCACGATGCCCGGCACACCGCGATCAAGATTCTCCGAGACCGGGGCCCGGCGCTGGGTCGACCGCTGGTCGACACGGTCGAGGGCAGCCGGCACGCCAATATGAAGGAACTGCGACCCGGCTCGACCGGCCGAACTGAGATCCGCCTACTCTTTGCCTTCGACCTGCAGCGGCAAGCCATCCTGCTCGTCGGCGCACACCCAGACCCGCCACGCCACCGAAGTCGCCCGACGCGGCGGGGCGCTGGCTCGTGGTCGGTTCCTAGGCCGGCTAACTGCTGACTCGGCGGGGTTCGGCTACGGCGTGAGCGACGGAGACAGGCTCGGATCGGGAAGCAGTGACCCCAGCACACCCGCGCCGCCGCAGAGTAGGCATGGCAGCAGACAGAGGAAGATCACGGTCGCGCAGATGATGACCGTGATCCAGATGGCGGCGTGCGGGCCGCGGAGCCCTCGGCCGGGCGGCGCTGGCGGTGGTACGGCTACATAGAACTGGCCGGTCGGCGGCTGATACGAGCCGGGCCCGTATCCGGCGGGGCCGTACCCGCCGGGCGGTGCCGATGCGGGCCGGAAGTCAGGCAGGCCGGGTTCAGGGTTGGGCGGGTAGGTCACAGGGTTTTCTCCGAGGCTCGGGCGGGGACGCGCCTACGGGGAGAAGCGGCCCGCCCGGTTTGCGCGCTCTCGCGGCCGGAGCCCGTCATGGCGACGGCCGGGACACACGAACGCTAGCTGACGGGCTACCCGCTGTAGAGTGCCGACGCCCGCCCGTGTCCGCCAGCCCTTGGCGTCGGCTTTGCTCGATCAGCCCGCCGATTCAACCCAGTCGGGTGTCACGCCCCGTACGCAAGTCGCCCGTTTCCGCCATTGATGAGCTTCACCGTTGTGTCGAGCATGGATTTGAGCTGAGCTCGACCACCTGGAGCAGTGCCCAGTTGTTTCGGTGGTTCGGTGCGTCCAGCAGCCGCTCCTGTCAATCGTCGGCGTACTCACGAAGGGCGAGGACCTTCTCGTCTACCGCGTCGTCGAACGTCGAGGCGTCTGCGGCCACCGGCACCCCGGAAGAAGGACGGACCAGCCGCCGTCCTCGGCCACCACTTGTGGTGATGGCAGAACACCAACAAGGCTCACCCTCAGGCGGTCGGCATCCACGACCGCTGCCCGGCCTGTCTCCCGCTGCACGGTCGCCGCCCGGCCGCAGAGAGCAGCGTCGAGGAGATCCTTGAAGTGCGCCCGAGCAGCCGTGCAGCTGTCGAAATGCACGGCAATGGGCATGCGCTCCAACCGTTCCCCATCCAGCCTGCGACCGCGCACGTACGTCACGTACGTGACGTACTTCGAGCCTCTTCCCGCCGACAGTGCCCTGCGCTCATGACGGCATCTCGCTGGCGGCGCTCGCGATAAGGCCGGCGCGTTCGAGGCGGTCCAGCAGGCTCGGCTTGCGGGCGTGTTCCAGACGCAACTGGTGCATCCGCCCACGGAATGCCTTGCGCCCGCCGTCGCGTTCGCCGAGCGCCTTCAGGTCGGCCAGCAGTTCGACCGCCGAGTCGTACTCCTTGGGCTTCTTGGTCGCGATCAGCTCCGCCACCTGCTGCCAGGCCCGCTCCGGGTCGGCGGCCAGCGCGTCGAGGCGCTGCTCGCGGGCAGCGGCGGCCGCTGCCTCCTGGCGTGCCTGCTCGGCCGCCTTACGCTCCTCGGCCTGCCGCTGCCGGCCTGCCCAGCGCGTCTCGGCCCCGGCCAGCAACTCGCCCACCGTCCGACCGCCACCCACGGCTTCCGCCACCGCCCCGCCGCCGTACCGGCGCAGCAACTCGGCGCGAAGGTGCGCGCCGTCGCCACGCAGCAGCCGCACGATGACCTCGTCCTTGTCCGCCACCGGCAACCGCCGCACCCACTTGGCCAACGCTGCCGCCGAAGGCGCCTGCGTGGTCAGGGGCGCGCTGGCCTGGGCCGCCGTGTCGAGCAGATCCTTGTCCAGGCGCAGAAAGTCGGCGAGGCTCCGCAACGGCCCCGACAGCTTGCCCAGGCCGGGCGGGACCGGCGGCTCCAACTCATCCTCGTCCAGCTCCCGGTCCTGCACGCACAACAGCCACGCCAGGTACAGCAGCCGGGTGTCGCCGGCGGCCAGCTCCGCCCGGACGGGAACGATCGACGCGAGCGCGGCTTGGTCGTCCCACCACTCTTCGTCGCCGTCCTCGTCCCTGCTGTACAGGTCGAGGATCACGTGCTCATCCGTGGCCCACGAGGAAGCCGAGTGACCCACGCAGTGCGTTGCCGCGAAATCCGGATCCAGCAGCTGTACCGGCAGCCGCAGCGCAATCCGACGAGTACCCCAGTTCGCCAGATAGAGGTGAGCATCGAAGTACCGCTCCATCCACTTGCGCGGATCAGCCTTCAGATCACCCCACTGGTAGTCGTTGACGAAGCTCGACGCGCTGATCCGGCCACGCGTCGACACCGCCCGCAGCTCGTCCTGCTCGGCCGCCGTCAATGCCCGATCGATCGCCACGAACTCGTAGTACTGGTACTCGCTCACAGGTCATCCGCCCCAGTACCGGTACGCCTCGATCCACTGCGAGCCGTCGGGCGGCGGATCCGGTAACGGAAGGTCCAGGATCGCGATCGCTTGCCGCTCGCGACCCCGATGGCAGATGGCCACGATCCGGTCGCCGCGCAGATCCACTCGGCGCACCGTGACCTCGACGCCGAGGACCCGCGTGGTGAACGGCAGCGCGAGGTTGTCCTCGATCATGGTGAACAGGCCCGTCAGCTGCTCGTCCTCGTTGTAGCAGTCAACAGTCGCCTCCTCGACCAAAGCATCGAGCTGCGACCGGCTCAGCGAACTCACCGGCGCAGAGTAACCCGACCATCGACAGACCCGCGTGGGAGGCCGCGTCGTGCCGCGGGCGAGGACTTCGAGTGATCGCCAGCGCGGCAGCCGCAGTCCGCTCGCAGCGGGACAACTCGTGGCGCGTGGTGGTCGGCCGACCAGACACGGCGCACAACCGGTCCGCGAGGTCTCGCTGACTCAGGCACGGAACCGGTTGGCGAGGCGTTCCGCGTTTAACTGGCCGATCACCTCGTCGACAGCGTCTTTGTCGCGGGGGTCGATGCCGCGGGCCTGCAGCTCGGCGGCGATCTGCTTCGCCGGCCCCCAGGACGTCTCGTCGTCGACCGCGTGCTCGAACTGAGGCAGCCACGTGTCGACCATGGCGGTCACCGGCGTGATCCACTCGTCGGCAACGCCACGGCGCTCGAGCGCGAACCGCAACCAGCTACGGAGGGCGTCGGGCAGGGCGATCCGGTCGTCCGCGTCGAGGAACGCCTTTCTCGGCAGCCAGTCGGCGAGGAACATCGCGACCGCGTCGGGGCTCCAGCCGAGCGGGCGATTGTTGAGATACCCGTCGCCGTAGTCGAGAAAGAGGTCCGCCAGGCTCCGGTATGCCTCGGAGTCCGTCGTCAGCTCGACGAACGCCTCGACGAGTTCAGCCCGCTCCCCGTCGGCGAGGGGCTCGAACTCTGGCCGCTCCGGGAGGTACGCACGGGATCGCGCCCAGGCGAGCGCCCGCAGGTCAACGAAGTCCTCGTCGTCGTGGCGCGGCCAGACCATGTCGGTGTACCGCAGCGAGCCGGCCAGGTCGGCCAACGCGTCGGTGACAGGTGCCTCCTCGATCGGCATCGGCACCTCGCCGGGCTCTCGCGCCCCGTCCCACGCCTCGGCTGCGCCGACCTGCAGCAGCGACAACTTCTCCACGAGCGTCCCGCCGGTGGCGAGGATCTGTGCGAGCAGTGTGTGCGTGCCGTACTCGATGAACAGGACCCGTTCGCTGTCGTACACGTCGACGGCGCGGAAGGCTCGCACCGGGGCGAATGCCGCATCGAGCCACGGTGGCTCCGGCTGAGACTGCCGCAGCATGTCGATCGTCTCGTCAAGCAGCGTGCGTTCACTCGGCGGGGCGACCCTGCGCAGCGCTGCCACGGCGGCCAACCCGTGCGCCGACGGACGGGTGCTACAGCGGCCGACGACCTCCAGGCAGAGGGTCCGCTCGGGCTCCCTGTCGCCGAGCGGGGCGGCCAGCCAGGCCTGGCCGAGCCAGCCAGAGGCCCATTGTTCAACTTCGAGCGGATCGGTGTACATGAGCAGATCGTGGGCGGCCCGGACGAGCCGGTCGGAGGGCCGCAGCGACCGGACAGGCTCCTGACGGCGGGTCTTCGGCTTGCCTCGGCCGGCCGGGCGTCCACGACTCTTCGGACTCATCTCGACAGTTCACCACACCACACCGGCGAGCCTACGACTGGACATTGCCCTGCGAGTAGCAGCTATACCGTGTCGAACAGCATCCGTGAGCCTACGGTTGATCGCATCAATGTCGAACGGTTTGGAGCCCGGCCGCCCTCCGTTCAGTCCTCGATCGGCGCGTCACCGCATCGAACAAGGTCGAACCTGCACCAAGCGGCCGAACCGCTGCCGTAGTGCCGGCCAGCCTTACGCGAGCGGCGATCAACGCCGGCGGTGCCGGCGCATCGCATCGACCCGACCTACGAACTCGCGGGCACGCAGCACCGGCACGCCACGCCAGGGCGACATGCTGGTTAGGTCGGCATCCTCGGAGACGATTAGCAGAGCACCGACCTCGGCCGCCAGGTCGAGGACCAGATTGTCCTCGTGGTCGCGACAGTCGTGGACGGTCCGGGGCGGAGTGAAGACGCCCCCGTCGGACGCCTCCGCCATCTCGATCAGGATTTCTCGATAGTCGTCCGCCTCCTCCTTCGGAGTGCCGACAACCTGCATGAGCACTCGGACGGTGTTGTCGAGGATGTGCGGCGACAGCCACAGCGCGAACTCGGCCGCATCGTTCACGATGCCGAGACAATCAGCGAACGGGTTCCCGGACGTCGGTGGCGGCGACGGCCACGACAGGTAGGGGCTGTTGCCGGTTGCGATCGCCTGGACCAGGACGTTCACGTCGAAGACGACCGGGGTCGCCACCGGACCGGGAAGGCTCACTCGCGGCTGCCTTTGTACGCCTTCGTGATCAGGTCTGATAGGTCTTCAGCGGAGACACCCTGCTCGGCGAGGCGCCGATGATTGGCCGCCTGCAGTTCGCGCAACCGTTCGGCCCGGCGAAGGGACTCCATCACCTTCAGCGTGGCGCGCAGGTACGCCGAACGATTGCCACCGCCGAAGTGCTCCACAAGCCGGTCCAGCCGTTCGCGGTCCTCGGCGGAAACCGCGAACCCGACAGTCTGAGAAGCCATCGCTACCACCTCCAGCACAGCCTACATCGCATCGCATCTCATGTGCAATTGGTTGCACATGAGCGCCTAAATCATCCCGCCATGAGCGGGTGACGACCGATGACAGGAGATGTTCCGGTATCGCGCCGAGGATCGACTGGCTCCCGATGACCAGCACGTCGGGATCACTCACGATCGCGGACACCGCCCGCAGCACATGTTCAAGCTGCCCACGCCTCATGCGAACAACGCCACCCGGGGGGTGGGTCGAGTCGAACGCCGCCAGCACCTTCAGGCGCTCCCGCCCGGTCAGCAGCCCAGCGAGGGGGGTGTTCCGCCGGAACTCCGACCAGGCGGTGCAGGGCGTCGACATCGAGGTTCAGGGTGCCGGGGTTCCTGTCGGCGAAAAGCGCCGCGGGCCGTTCAGATGGACGAGTCGCGCCATCTCGTCACCATATCGGCCCTGATCTGTGGTGTCCGGATCTACCGCGACGAAGGACCATTTCGCACGTTCGAGTTCGAGGTGTTGGCCTGCGGTTTGGTCGCGACTTCGGGTACCACCTCGATCGGGTGGATTCGATGTTCACGAGTTTCGGACCCACCTGGGGCGGTGGGAGCATCGGCGGGTCTGGACCGGAGCGGGCCGATGCCGCTGATGTCAAACAGCTCACCGCGAGCGCGATCGCCGTGGATGAGGTCGTCGACATCTACGAGGCAGCCGGCATCCAGCGCCCAGACCTGTCGCACCTGGACGAAGACTTCATGCGCAAGTTGCGGGAGAGCCAGCGCCCGAACCTGGCCATCGAAGCCCTGCGCCGCGCCATCGAGCGCGAGATCCGTGCGGCCCACCCGCACAACGTCATCGCTCAGGAGGGCTTCACCGACAAGTTGCTGAAGACGATGCATCGGTACACCTCTGGCGGCCTGACCGCCGCCGAGATCATCGCCCACCTCGTGGCCTTGGCACAGGAGGTCTCCGCCGATCGTGGCAGGGCGGCCGAGATGGGCCTGTCCGAGGACGACTACGCCTTCTACACCGCCGTCGCGCAGAATCAGTCAGCGAAGGAACTACTTGGCGATGCGGTGCTGGGCGACATCGGCAAGGGACCTCGTTCGAGAACTACAGGATCTGCCGGTCGACTGGTGGATCCGCGAACAGCCGCAAGCGCTGGTACGCACCAAGGTAAAGCGGCTGCTGGTCCGCTACGGATACCCACCAGATGCCAGCCCTCAGGCCGTCGAACTGGTGCTGCGCCAGACTCGCACGTACGCCGAGGACACGGACATGACGGCCAACAAGATGATCGCCTGGGAGTGGCTTACGGAAGGCTCCCCGCTGGCTGTCTGACCGTATCGCAGGTCGCCCAGCGCGGTGATCGACGACCTCCGTGAGGTCAGCCCCATCTGCGCTGGCGACATGTGGTCGCTTCTCAGGAGAGCTGACGCAGGTGCATATCGTCGAGGCGCGGCGTACCGCGAGCGGGTTCACGTGCGGCGTAGGATCGCTGCGTGGCGCGTCGAGGCAGGCAACGGGATCAGCGGTTCACCGCTGCCCTCATGACTGCTCAGGTTGCGGGTGTCCACCTCGGCATCAGCCCGAACACGATCAAGGAGTGGATACGGCCCGGCGACGAGGCGGCGGTCATGCACTCGGTGTCCCCGCAGACCCCACACGGCCCGCGCCTGCCGTTCATCGCCCTCGCCGAGGCGCAGATTCTGCGCGAACTGCGCAACGCCGCCCTATCTATGCAGCACATCCGGGCCGGCGTCGCCCGGCTCCGCAAGGTCACCGGCGAGGAGTACGTTCTCGCCACTCGCACCATCGCGACTGATGGCGTTGACCTGCTGTTCAATGCAGCATCCGAGGTCGCTCCGGAGTGGGTGCGGGCGGTTGACGGCCAGGTGGGCATCCGGCAGGTCATCGAGACGGCTATCAAGTTCGTGTCCTACGCCGACGACGGCTACGCCGAGCGGGTCACCCTGAAACCCTACGGTGCCGCGCAGGTCATCATTGATCCGCGTTTCGGCTTCGGACAGCCAGTCTTCGAGGCCAGCAAGGTCCCGGTCGAGACGATCGCGGACTTGTTCTACGGCGGCGGCGAGTCGGTTGAGGACATCGCCGATGAATACGACCTGAGTACCGATGAGGTGGAGACCGTACTGCGCGTGATGGCCCGGCGTGCCGCTTGAGTTTCTGGCCGACCGCAGCCTCGGTAAGCGCGTCGTCACCTCGCTCCGCGAGGCCGGACTGACGATCCACACGCTGGCAGATGTCTTCGGCGAGGCAGACTCGCAACTGGTCGAGGACACGAATTGGATCGCCTACGCGGGCAGTCACCATTGGGCGTGCCTGACCAAGGACCGCCGGATCCGACACGTAACGATCGAGCGCGACTGTGTCGTTGACCATGGCGTGAAGCTGTTCGCGTTGGCCAACGCGAATCTCAGCTTCGCGGAGATGATCGCGGAATTCCTCGCCGCGCGGCACCGAATGGCTGATCTATGCGCCGATGAGAACAGCGGCGGGCAGATCTGGGTGGTCCAACGAGACGGCCGGCTCGAGTTGGTCTGGCCGCAGTACGACTGAGCCAGAGGGCGACGAGAAGAACTAACTCAGCTCGATCACCCGCTGCCGGCAGAGCACCGACTGGCTCTTCGGATCGCCCGCCACTGGCACGGCGCCTGAGTTTCTACTACCGATCTTGCTACCAGTTGCACGAATTCACAAGATCATCTAACTCTCACATTAACGGCAACCAATACAGCACACCCGCCACCAGCGGTAGCGAGTCTGGAAGAAAGAGCCGACGGCGGGACTTGAACCCGCAACCTTCCGATTACAAGTCGGGTGCGCTACCAATTGCGCCACGTCGGCCCAGGCCGACCTTCGTCAGCCTAGCCCACTGATGGTACTTGGTCCCCGGCCCGGCACGCGGCCCAGATACCCAGGCTCGAAAGGTATCAAATCACCACCAAATCGGACCCTGACCTTGGCAGCGGGGCAACGACCGCTTACTGTTGCCCTACTCCTCATCCTGCACCGCCGCAGGCCGGAGGTACTTCTACTCGGATCGTCCGGCACGTTCCTGCCGGTGGAAGGTGGCTATCCCTATGGCTACGGTCACATACGCCAAGGCGTCCCGGGTCTACCCGGGCACCCCGCGTCCCGCGGTTGACCAGCTCGACCTCGAGATCGGTGACGGCGAGTTCCTCGTCCTCGTCGGGCCCTCCGGTTGTGGCAAGTCGACGTCGCTGCGCATGCTCGCCGGTCTTGAGGACGTCGACAGCGGCGACATCCTGATCAACGACCGCAACGTCACGCATCTGCCGCCGAAGGCGCGCGACATCGCGATGGTGTTCCAGAACTACGCGCTGTACCCGCACATGACGGTGTACGAGAACATGGCGTTCGCGCTCAAGCTGCGCAAGACGCCGAAGCACGAGATCGACCGTCGGGTGAAGGAAGCGGCCGCGATGCTGCAGCTCGAGGACTACCTCGGGCGTAAGCCGAAGGCGCTGTCCGGTGGTCAGCGGCAGCGTGTCGCGATGGGTCGCGCGATCGTGCGTGAGCCGCAGGTCTTCCTCATGGACGAGCCGCTGTCGAACCTCGACGCCAAGCTGCGTGTGCAGACCCGTTCGCAGATCGCGACGCTGCAGGCCAGCCTCGGCATCACCACCGTGTACGTGACGCACGACCAGGTCGAGGCCATGACGATGGGCCACCGCGTGGCGGTGCTGCTCGATGGCGTTCTGCAGCAGGTCGACAGCCCGCGCGCGCTGTACGACCGGCCGGCGAACGTGTTCGTGGCCGGGTTCATGGGCTCGCCGGCGATGAACATCAAGACCGTGCCGCTGAACGACCAGGGTGGGCGCTTCGGCAACGTCATCCTGCCGCTGACCCGCGAGCAGATCGCGGCGGCGCAGGCGGACGGGGCCAACGGCCGGGTGACGGTCGGGTTCCGGCCCGAGGACACCGACCTGGTCGGGCCGAACGACGGTGGCATCCCGATCACGGTCGACCTAGTCGAGGAGCTCGGCTCCGACGCCTACGTGCACGGCACCGTGGCGCTCGACGGCCAGGACGAGCGGTTCGTCGTCCGCGCCGACCCGCGCAACACGCCGCGCCTGACCGAGATCGTGCACGTCCGTCCGCACGCGAACACGCACCACGCGTTCAACGCCGCGACCGGCCGCCGGATCTGATCGCCGAGCACGCTGAAGACACAACGAGGGCGGCGCCGGGTTTCCGGCGCCGCCCTTCGTGTGAGTGCGGATCAGGCGAAGTCCCAGACCTGCAGCTTCCCCTCGCCGACGCAGGCGATCTTCGAGTCGTTCCAGGAGCAACTCGTCCCGAAGACCTTCGGCAGGGTGCCGAGTGCCACGCGGTCGCCCGTGGACGCGGTGACGCCGACCAGCGCGACATCCCCGGGATACGACGACGGGGCCTTCGCGAAGAACAGCAGGCTCCCGTTCGTCACCCGCAAGCCCAGCGCACTCTGGTCCTCGGGCTTGAGCAGCTGCCCGCCGTCCTCGTCGAACAGCCAGCTGGCGTCGCCGTTCGGATACGACGTGGCCAGGACCTGCTTTCCCACGGGTACCAATGCGTCGGTGCCCTTGGCGTCGCGGTGCCAGAGCTCTTTCTTGTCGGCGATGGACAGCACCCGCAGTACGGTGTCGGAACCGTCCGAAGCGGCGCGGTCCAGCAGGCAGAACCGGCCCTTGCCGCAGGTCGAGACCGAGGCGATGCGGTGCTTGTCGTCGGAGGTGTAGAGCTGATCCGGCTCGCCCTGCTTGCTCAGGTCATACACCTTGACCGTGTACTTGGTGCTGGTGCCGTAAACGAACAGCATGTCGTCGGCCATCGCGTAGTCCGAATAGTAGCTGTCCGCGGTGTTGGTCCAGCTGCGCAGCACCTTGCCGCCGGCCGACGCGTCCCGCAGGTTGATCTTGTCGCCGTCGACCGAGACGTATGTGGTCTTGGACTTGACGTCGCGGTTCGTCGGGCCGCCGGAGAGGTCGGACGGGCCGCGGCCGTCGGCGGCGTTGACCGGCCCGAGGATGGCCGTGCCCTTCTTGTCGTCGTCGACGGTCCATTTCCAGGCGCCATCCCATGCATACGCGTTCGTCTTCTTCGTGGCGCCGGAGTGGACCACCCAGACCGAGTCGAGGAATATGACGCGGTCGTCGGAGGCGAAGTCCTGCTTCGCGCGCTCCTTGCCGTTCGAGGCACTCAACAGCCTCAATGTTCCCTTGGTACCGCCGCCGATCAGGATCAGCCCGTCCGGACTCGGCAGCAGTTGCCAGCGGTAACTGTCGGAGTCGAGATCGTAGGCCCAGACCTTTTTCTTGTCGTCGAGGTCGTAGGCGACGAGGTGGAACTTCTTGTCCTGGACCCAGCCGGCGTACGTGCGCGAGCCCAGCGTGGCCGTCACCGGATAGCTGATCGCGTCGGCGGCGGCGAGATCGAGCGAGCCGGCGCCAGCAACGGTCTTGAAGTCGACGGCGTTGACGCGGTCACGCCAGAAGAAGAAGTACCCGCCAGCGGCCACCAGCGCAAGCACGACGACCGCCGCGACCGCCCCCACGAGCAGCCCAGGCCGGCGGCGCTTCACGGGAGTGTTGGGGTAAACCGGCGAACCACCAAAACCGCCAGAAACCGGCGAGCCGGAAAGGCCGCCCGAACCCGGAGCACCAGCAGGACCACCCGAAACCGGCGAGCCGCTGAAACCCTCAGAAACGGGAGAAACTGGCGCGGTGGGAGGAGCGTTGAAAGCGGTGGGAGGGGCGCTGAACGCAGCGGTGGGAGGGGCGCTGAACGCAGCGGTGGGAGGGGCGCTGAACGCAGCGGTGGGAGGGGCACTGGGAGGAGCACCGAACGCGGCCGGCGGAGCACTGACAGCAGCCGGCGGAGCGCCGAAGCTGGGGGAAACCGGCATGCTCTCCGTCTGGTAGCCGGCCGGTACCAGCTCGGCCAGCGCCCCCTCCGCGACCGGCAGCTCCGGCTGCTCCAGGACCGTCGGGGCGATCCCCAGCTCCGCGTGCAGCAGCCGCGCCGCCAGAGGCAGCCGCGACGAGCCGCCGACCAGGAACATTCCGGCCAGCTGGTCGGGGCGCAACCCGGCGGAGTGCACGACCTTCCCGGTCTCCCAGACGGCCCGCCGGATCAGCGGCTCGGTGACCTTCTCCAGCTCCTCGCGGGTCACGTGCAGCGCCTGGTCGCGGCCGGGCACGGTGATCGGGGCGACGGTGGTGCGGGACAGCATCTCCTTGGCGCCGCGCACGTCGTCCCAGAACAGCCGGCGGTCGCGGCGCTGGGTGGTGGTCGCGGGGTTACGCAGAGCGGCCCAGGCGGCGGGCGTGGTCTCGTTGATGATCGCCGCGAGGTGCTCGATGATCGCGGCGTCGACGTCGAGGCCGCCGAGGTCCTCGATGCCGCCGGAGCCGGCGACGGAGAAGCGGCCGTTGTCGTTGCGTACGACGGCGATGTCGAGCGTGCCGCCCCCGAAGTCGAACACGGCGAGCGCGGCGCCGACGGGGACGGGGCGGCGGAGCACGTCCGCGAAGTACCGTGCCGCGGCGACCGGCTCGGGCACGAGCTTGACCGGCGGCCAGCCGGCCCGCCGTGCCGCCTCGGCGAGGGTGTCCCGGCGGCGGCTGCCCCAGGCCGCGGGGTGGGTGAGCACCGCGGCGGGCAGGAACCCGACCGCCTCGACGGCGGCACGCGCGACGGCGGCCAGGATCGCGGCCAGCATGTCGACGGTCGGGATCTCGCGGTCGCCGAGCAGGACGGTGGGCTCGTCGATGCGCCGCTTCGGGTTGGGCTCGAAGCGGGACGGGTCGAGCCCGGCCATGCGGTGCGCGTCCCGGCCTACGTGCAGCCAGCCGTGCTCGTCGACGTACACGCCGGAGGGCATGATCGGCGCGCCGTCGACGAGCAGCGGGCGGGTGCGGCCGTCGGGGTGCCGGATCACCGCGACGGTGTTGGACGTGCCGAGGTCGACCCCGATGGCGAAGCCCTGCTGAGGCTGAGTCACCGGCCCATATTAGGGTCGCCTACAAAGATCTCCAGCATGTGCAACCGCACGCCGGGAAGCTCGAGAAGCTACTGCGTGCGCCGGCGGGCCACCTCGGCCAGGGTCACGGCCGCCGCGACGGAGGCGTTGAGCGACTCCACCTCGGAGACCATCGGAATGCCGACACGCAGGTCGCAGGTCTGCCCGACGAGCCGGGACAGGCCGCGTCCCTCCGAGCCGACGACCACCACCAGCGGTCCGACCGCGGCTTCCAGCTCGTACAGCGAAGTCTCCGCGTCGGCGTCAAGCCCCGCGACGATGAACCCCTCCTCCTGGCACTGCTTCAGCGAGCGGGTCAGGTTGGTCACCTGCGCCACCTTGACCCGGGCCGCGGCGCCGGCGCTGGTGCGCCAGGCGGTCGCGGTGATCGCGGCGGATCGGCGCTCGGTCAGGAACACGCCGTGCGCGCCGAACGCGGCCGCGGAGCGCAGGATCGCGCCGAGGTTGCGCGGGTCGGTGATGCCGTCGAGTGCGATCAGCAGCGGCGCCGGGGACTCGAGCGAGGCGGCGAGCAGGTCCGCGAACGGCTCATATGCGAACGGCGGCACCTGCAGGCCGAGCCCCTGGTGCAGCACGCCGCCGGTCATGCGGTCCAGCTCGTTGCGGGACACCTCGAGGATCGCGACGCCCCGCTCGGCGGCGGTGCGCACGGCCTCCTTGACGCGCTCGTCCATCTCGATGCCGAGGGCGACATACAGCGCCGTGGCCGGCACGTGCGTGCGCAGCGCCTCGACGACCGGGTTACGCCCGACGAGCAGCTCCGGCCCTTCCTTGGGCTGCGCGGCCTTGCGCCCCGGCGAGACCCGCGGCGACGACCTCACGGGCGCGGCAGCCTTCTTCTTGACGCCGAACGGCCCCTTACCGGCCGTCCGCTTCGTCCCCGGCTGGCCGACCTTCGGGGCACGCCCCTCGGCCGCCGCGGCCCGGCGCTCCTTGTCCTGCTTCCAGGCGGTGCGCTCCGGGAGCTGCTCGTCCCCGGAATACCCCTTGTGCCAGGGCCGCTCGTCGGCGGGCAGGGTTCGGCCGCGCCCGGCCAGCGACTGCCGGTTCTTGCCGCCAGAGCCCTTCACGGCGCCCTTCTTCGAGGCGACCCGCTTGCCGCGGCGTTCGGAATTTCCTGGCATCGGTTCAGTGCTCCAAGGTCCATCGTGGACCGGCCGCGGTGTCCTCCACCACGACGCCGGCCTGCTTGAGCTGGTCGCGCACCGCGTCCGCGGCGGCCCAGTCCTTCCGGGTGCGCGCCGCGGCGCGCTGATCGAGGGCGAGCGCCACCAGTGAGTCAACCACCTTGGTCAAATCGCCGGTGTCGGTCGAACGCCACTGCGGGTGCAGCGGGTCGACCCCGAGCACGTCGAGCATCGCGCGCACCTCGGCCAGCGCCGCGCGGATCGCCGGCACGTCCCCGGCGGTCAGCGCCGCGTTGGCGTCGCGGACGGTGTTGTGCACGACGGCCACCGCCTGCGAGGTGTTGAGGTCGTCGTCCAGCGCCTCGGCGAAGGCCGCCGGCACCTCGCCGAGCTCGCCGGCGCCGACCTGCTCGGCCGCGCGCAGCACGAAGTTCTCCAGCCGCCGATACGCCGTGGCCGACTCCGCCAGCGACTCCACCGAGTAGTCGATAACCGACCGGTAGTGGGGCGCCAGCAGGTAGTAGCGGACCTCAACCGGCCGTACACCCGACGCCTCCAGCGACTCGAGCGTCACGACGTTGCCGATGGACTTGGCCATCTTCTTCCCGCCGAGGTTGAGCAGCGCGTGGTGCACCCAGAACCGGGCGAACCCGTATCCGGCTGCCCGCGACTGCGCGACCTCGTTCTCGTGGTGCGGGAACTGCAGGTCGAGGCCGCCGCCGTGGATGTCGAACTCGGTGCCGAGGTACCGCCAGGCCATGGCCGAGCACTCGATGTGCCAGCCGGGCCGCCCGGGCCCCCACGGCGAGGGCCAGTTGGCGTCGGCGGGCTCGTCGGGTTTGGTGCCCTTCCACAGCGCGAAGTCAAGCGGGTCGCGCTTGGCGCGGGCGGGCCCGTCGGCCGCCGGCTCCATCGAATCGGGCCGCTGCCCCGACAGCGCCCCGTACTGCGGGTAGGACCGCACGTCGAAATACACGTCGCCGCTGCCGTCCACGGCCGGGTAGGCGTGCCCGTCCGCGATCAGCTGCTTGATGAGCTCGTGCATCTCCGGGACGTGGCCGGTCGCCCGCGGCTCATACGTGGGCGGCAGCACCCCGAGTCGCTGATAGGTGGCCGACAGCAACCGCTCGTTGGCATACGCGATCGACCAGAACGGCTGACCGGCCTCGATCGCCTTCTGCAGCACCTTGTCGTCGATGTCGGTGATGTTGCGGATGAACGTCACCGCGTAGCCGGACTTGGCGAACCACCGGCGCAGCACGTCATAGTTGACGCCGGAGCGCAGGTGCCCGATGTGCGGACCGGCCTGCACCGTGAGCCCACACAGGTAGATGCCGACCTGCCCGGGCGTCTTCGGGACGAAGTCCCGGACCGATCGGGTGGCGGTGTCATACAAGCGAAGCGTCACACGTGCAAGAGTAGCTTCCGCACCCGTCCCGCATCGCCCCCGGAGGCCACATCGGGCAGCGTGCCGCCCGGACGTCTGACCGGTCAAGATCCGCCGGATGTCACACCCCGGCGCCCGCCCCTCCGCGGCCGTGCGGCAGACGCCGACAGTCACATAACCTGTGCCGATGGCAACCGAAACGGCGCAGACGCTCGACCGCGGCCTGCGCCTGTTGCACCTGGTCGCCGACACGCCGACCGGCCTGACCATGACCGAGGCCGCGACCCGCCTCGACGTCGGCCGCGCGGTCGTCTACCGCCTGGCCGCGACCCTGACCGAACACGGCATGATCCGCCGCGACCGCGCCGGCCGCCTCCGCCTGGGCGCCGGAGTGCTCCACCTGGCCCGCCGCGCCCAGCCCCTGGTGGCCGACGCGGCACTGCCGGCCCTGCGCCGCCTGGCCGAAACGGTGGGCGCGACGGCTCACCTGACCATCGCCGACGGCGGCGAGGCCTACGCCCTGGTAGTCGTCGAGCCGAGCTGGACGCAGTTTCACGTGGCGTACCGAACGGGCTCCCGCCACCCCGTGGGCTCGGGCGCCGCGGGCAAGGCGATCCTGGCCGGCCGCCAGGGCGACTACACGGCCGTGACGACGACGGGCGAGCTGCAACAGGGCGCCCACGGCGTGGCCGCCGCCGTCCCGGGCGTCGAAGGCCTGGAGGCGAGCGTCGGCATCGTCGCCCTGACGGAACTGGACCCGGCCCGGGTTCCGCCGGAGGTCGTACACGCCGCCACCACCGTCGCGAAGGCACTGTCCTAGATGCACGGGGCAAGGCCGGCCGGAGTCGAACCGGCGTCCTCCCGATTCGGAGTCGGGTGCGACAACCTCTGCGCTACAGCCCTGCCGCCTGGCAGCCTACTCACCGAAAGCGGCCTAGCGCGGCCCGCGCAGGAAGGCGAGATCGAGCCGGTTCGTGGTCAGCGGCATGCGGCCGAACGCGCCGTTCGCCCTCACCCGCGGATCGGCACCGGCCGCGACCAGCGCCGTGACGAGGTCGGGCGAGCCGTAGTCGACGGCCGCGTGCAACGGGGTCTCACCACGCTCGTCGCGCGCGGCGATGTCGAGGCCGGCGGCCAGCAGGCGCGGCAGCAGGTCGACGCCGTGCAGGCAGGGCAACAGATGCAGCAGCGTCCGGCCACGCTCGTCACGCACGTGCGGGTCGAGCCCGCGGTCCAGCGCGGCGGACACGGCATGGGCGTCGCCGCGCCGGACGAGCATCACTCCTAGGCGGCGTCCGTCGCCGGCACAACAGCACATCGCGGTCGAAAGCCGGTTCCCTGGAGAGCGAAGATAATCCCGAGGTCAAGGCAATGTTTCCAGGAACGCACGGCGATCCCGTAGGCGGGACGGCACCGACGATTTCTGGCTGGCGCCGCAACAGTGCAACCGGTGGCCCAGCCTCGACTTCACCGCCGAATCCTGTGACCCTTGTCCACGGCTCGTCTCAGTCCTCAGTCTCGACGACCTCGGAGAAATGGGTGCTGCGCCACATCTCGTGGTCGTACATGAGCACCGCAACCGCGTGTACCGCGAAGTTGATCACCCCGACCACAATCAGGACCAAGCCCAGCACACGCATGAAGTTCCAGGGGGGATCAACCACCGCCGCACCAAAGAGCACCACGCCTATGGCGGTGGCCACAACCGCGATGAAAAAGAACTTCAGGGTCACTGCCGGGTGTTTCACGTCGTCTCCTCTACCGGGGCCGGTCCGCAGCGTATGACAGTCCTGCAATGAGCGAGACATAGAACAGGCGCTTTGTTGACGCTCCCGCAAGACTGACCCCCGATCAACGCGTCAGCGGCCCGCTGGACAGCGGCGGCGTCGCTGGCCTGTTTCGCGGGCAGCTCTTTCAGCAATCCACCCGCAGCCGACCCGGCTCGTCACCGGGGCGCCGAACTGGTAGGCGTCGTTCGTGCCGACATCGTTCAGCGCGGCGGTGTCGAAGCCCGGAAGAAGCGGTACGTCGGCGTGCATCTTCGCCGCCTGCTCGGCTACCCGCCCCGGGGTGATGATCTCCGCTGGGAGCGCGTCCAGCCACGTACGGGCGTCGACCTGGACCACATGGGCGAGCACCCGATCGAAGTCGCTACGCGTCCACGCGGTCCCGGTCCGCAGTTCGACGAAGGAACCGGCGCGAGGGTGGAGCATGACCGCGAAGTCACTCGCGCTGTGCCGGAACAGCTCACCCGGCCGCCCATCGACCTGCACCGGCTCCGGGCTGCTCAGCCGTCATATGAGGTGCAGGCGTATCGCGAAGCCGCTACGGTCGGCGGGTGAACGGCCGGCGTGAATTCGAGCAGTTGGTGGCCGAAGCGGTTGATGCGCCGCTGAAGGGCTGGGACTTCAGCTGGCTGGCCGGCCGGGTCTCGGGGTCGAATCCGTCGTGGTCGTATCCGGAACTGGCCGGCGAGTTGGTGCGAGGCAGTACAAGCCTGCTTGACGTGGACACAGGCGGAGGCGAACTGCTGGCCTCGTTGGCGCCGTTGCCCGCGCGCAGCATAGCGGTCGAGGGTTGGGCACCGAACTTTCCCGTGGCTCAGGAGCGGCTCGTTCCGTTAGGCGTGGATGTTCGCTACGCCCCTGGCGTGACGCTGCCTGTCGACGAGCGGTCGGTCGACATGGTCCTCAGCCGGCATGGCCGGCTCAACCCCGACGAGGTCGCCCGTGTCCTCATGCCCGGCGGCAGACTTCTGACCCAACAGGTCGGCAGCGACGACTGCACAGAAATCAACAATGCCTTGGAGGCGCCCGAGGCCCACGCCAGCGTGTGGAACGCGCGCATCGCAGCGGACGCACTGACCACAGCGGGTCTCACGGTGCTCGACGTACGGGAAGAATGGCCGTCCTTCACGTTCTATGACATCGGCGCGCTGGTCTACCAACTGCGTGCGGTGCCGTGGCAGGTTCGGGACTTCACAGTCGGCCAGTACGAGGAGCCTCTACGGCGGATCGATGAACACATCCGGACGAACGGCGAGTTCCGAGTTCACGCGCACCGCTTCCTCATCCAAGCCCGTTCGGCGCGAACGAACGCGTGAGGCTTGATCACCTGCCGCCGTTCGTGCGCGCCGCAGGTCGCCGCTCGTCACGGTCGGTGTTCACCGGGGCCGGCCTCAGGCCAGGGGCGCGTACCATCGCGCGCCGGTGAGCAGGATCCGGGTGGCCTGGTTCTGGTTCCACTCGACCCGCATGCCGTGTTCGCGAAGCACCGGAAAGACGAGCTCGTTCAGTAGGCGCTTCACGTTGGCCTGGTACCAGGCCGCCTTTGCGTCCTCTGAAAGGGCGTCATAGACGGCCTTGTCGAAGTCCTCCGGCGGATAGGCGCCGTAGCCGAGATAGACCGTGCCGTCGGGGCTGGAGATCAGTGATTCGGTGTCTTGCTGGTGATACCAGAGGTACCCGTGCCAGTGCCGGGACTTGTCGCGCTCGTCGTGAATCTCGGCAGCGGCGCAGGTGCCGCAGCAGGTGAAGTTCTCCCTCGCCAGCACGCCGATCTGGTTGAGCTCGGCGAAGGCGAGGGTCAGGTTGCTCTGCACGGCACCCCATTCGCGCTGCTGGGCTCGCCGGACGTCAAGCGCCGTCTCGTAGGCCGCCGCGAGCTCCTCGTCGGTGACACCGTGGCGCTCCTCATCATCGTCGAGGTAGTCGACGAACTCGCCAGCGTCGTCCTCACCGCGCACGATCCAGGCCCAGATCTCGTCCTCGATCTCGGTGCGAGCCGGCTCTGGAACCCGATCGGGCAGGAACCTGACACCATCAGGACGGTCGTTGTAGGCCCATTCGCTCACACGGGCGATCATGACATGAGCACCTGTACCGCGCATAGGTAGACCCGTTACCCGCGCGAAGCCATCATTTGCGTGGACCTATGCTCGTGCTCTGGTTGAGACGATCCTCGAAGACTGACCAATGTTGTCGTCCCTGACGCCGATACAGCAAACCGCGCCAGGCTGGCGATGGTCGGCCCGGCCTCGGCCGGTTTCACCCGCTGCACCGCCCAGCGCGCCGGGTGTCGTCGCCTGGTGAGACGCGCCGGGGGCTGTCCGGCCGCGCCTGCCGTCAAGCCGTTCCTCGGACGTGACTTGCCTGTGACGGTAGATGCCGATGCTGGAGGGGTGCGACGTACGGGGGTGCTGGTCGTGATCTCCGCGCTGGTGCTGGCCGGGCTCACCAGCTGCAGCGCGGCAACCGAGGGCGCGGTCGGGATCCGGCTGGACGCCGACGGCAGGCTGGTCGGGGTGCTCGCCTGGTGCCCGGGCAAGGCCGGCGCCGACGAGATCGTCCTGTACCACGCCAAGGACAACGGCTCGGTCGCCGACGAGGTGGTCCGTCTCGACCGGGATCCGGGACGTGACGCCCGCATCGCTGAGGACGTCGTGCTGCTCGATCCGGGGAGCGGCTGGCATGCGAATCGCACACCGTCCACTTTGGATGACGACCGGGTGTACGACCTGCGTGCGTGGAACAGCAACGAGGGAGCGGTGGTGGACTTCCCGTTCCGGATCAGCGAGATGCGCGGCCGGACCGGCCCCGACGTGATCCTCACGAAACGGTGGGAGGGCAGCCCCGATCGCGGCCGCTACGTCGCCACGTTCCGGACGCCCGAGGACTTCGTCCACTACGCCAACGCGGTGTGTGGCGGCTGAAGAAGTCCGCGATGCATAGGCGGCGGTCGCGGCGTTGGCACGGGAACGAGAACCAGGCCCGCTCGCTGCGGCCGTTTCTCGCCCATGGCGACGAAGTCGGCGATCGGGGATTGGTGTCCGAGCCGGGAGTGGCGACGGAAGAGGGCGGACTGCTCACCTCACCGTTTCGCTAAACCCGATCTTGAGCCCTACCGTCAGGTCTGTTTCAGGGCGGCGAGGACCGCGTCCAGCCGGCCGTCGAGCGGTCCGCCCAGCTCCAACACCGGCGTGTCCTCCCAGGCGTTCAGTGGGTCGTCGTAGACCAACTCCACCAGCGCGTCATTCATTCGCGCGCGAAGGCCAGGCATCTCCACCGCCGGTAGAATTTGCTCCGTCTCGGGTGTGATCACCGTGATGACCAACAGATCGAGGCTCGCAAACGCCGAGCGTAGCGGTGCGCCATCGACTCCCTCCGAGAGGTCCGCGCCGGTCGCGGCCAGATATGCGAGGTAATCCAACGGCGTCCGGTCGAAGATCGTCCCGGACGGCGACGGCGACGAGCGCAGGCTCCGCACCGAGCGGGCCAGCAACGCCCGGTAGTCCTCCAGCGACGGCGGAAACTGAAACTCGTAGCCCTCCTCTTCGAGCAGGTAATACGGCTCATCCGCCGCGACGTGGCCCGGTAGGTGCGCGCACAGCGCCTCGACAAGCGTCGTCTTCCCAGTCCCGTGTGTCCCGGAGATCCCGACCCGCATACGCACTCCTGCCCATCGGAAGATCCCGACAATCATAACCTTGGTCTTCATTCGGGAACGCGTAATCAACATCGATGGCGAGTTTGTTGGCTGGCTCGCGGACATGCCGATGAGCTCGCGTTCATGTCTAGATGCTGGCCCGGCCCGCTCGTTACACCGATTTCGGTGGCGAGCGGGCCGGGCCGGATCGCTGAACTGGATGGTGTCTGGATGCCTGCCGGGGTCGTTACGCCGGTTCGACGGGCAGCCAGAGCTCGCAGGTCGCGGTGCTGTAGTCGTCCGCGTGCTCAAGCACGGCGACGATTTCCGGACCTGGCCGCAGACGCCACGGGTTGGAGGGGAACCACTCGGTCGCGGTCGCGGCCCAGGCCTCCTGCAGAGCCTGCGGATACGTCCCCGCGGTCCGGAAGACCGCCCACCTGCCGGCCGGGACCTCGATGGTGTCGAGGTCTTCGGGGACCGACGTATCCGCAGAGACGGCGACCCCGTGGAGGTAGGTCAGCTCGCTGCCTTCAGCGCGGTCGGGATCGAGGTCGTCGCTGACCGCGAGCAAGCCCACCGGCTCGGTGTTACTCAGGGCCTTCAGGTGCAGATGCTTCTCCTTCGGCAGCGCGGTGATGTGCTGCTGGATGTGCGGGTTGATGCCCTGGTGGATCAGCGGAACGCGGGCTGCGTACCCCACGAGCCGGAACGCGGGGTGGTCGACGATGCGGGTGTCCATGCGTTTGCTCCCTTCGACGGTCAGGCGGAACCTGAGCTGCGGTTGTGTGCGAAGGGGGCCTCCATCGCGGCGGACGTCACCGGGGCCAGCGCCGTGGACCGCCCGGAACGCTCGTCCGAACGCCTCGGTCGAGCCGTATCCGTGCCGGACAGCGATGGTCAGCAGATCCTCCTCGCCCCGGACGACGTCGGCGGCGGCGACGGTCATGCGGCGGCGGCGCACGTACTCTGACAGCGGTATGCCGGCCAGCGATGAGAACATCCGCCGGAGGTGGTGTTCGGTCGTGCCGAGCGCCCTGGCCACATCCTTGACGTCGAAATCCTCAGCAAGGTTTTCCTCGACAAGGTCGACGAGCCGGTTGAGTGCCGAGATCATGAAGCCTCCTTCCGACGTCAACCTTGGCCGAAGGGGCACCGGCTGCGCCCGATCGCTGTGGCCCGATCCGATCATGTGCCCCCCTGTGACGGCGCCGACGCGCGCCCATGGCACCGACCGAGCGCGCAGCAGGTCACCGCTCATCGCGGTCGGTGACCGCCGAATGGAGCCGAGGATGTCCGCAACTGCCGAAACGCGGATGTCCGATCGTGGTGCGGTGCTGTTGACCTCAACCCAAGTTCAAGTGCTTCGCTGCCGGCTATGAATCTTGACGGGCTACGCGTCGCTATCACCGGCGCTGGACGCGACACGGGACGGTCGCTGGCAGAAACGTTTGCCGAGCGCGGCGCACAGGTGTTCCTCTCAGCCCGGAGTCTGGTGGCGGCCGAGCATGTTGCCGATCTGATCCGTCGGCGCGGGCGTGGTCATGCGGAGGCATTTCGCTGCGATCTGGGCGAGGCCGACTCGGTACGCGCGTTCGGTTCGGCGTTGGCCGATCGAACTGAACACCTCGATGTGCTGATCAATAACGGTGCCAGCTACATCGAAGGTGACGACCTGGGGGACGTCTCGGACGTGCAGATCGAGAGCGTGATGGCTGCGGGCGGGACCGGCACCATACTGTTGACCAAACATCTGCTGCCGCTGCTGCGAACCTCGCCGCGGGCCGACATCGTCAACATCATCTCCGCCTGCGGCGAGGTCGGGCACCGCCGTTCTGGCGCGCATCCCGCGTTCTACGCTGCCAAGCATGCCCACGCCGGGCTCGCCGAGATCCTCTCGCATCGGCTCAGGCCGGAAGGCATCCGGGTGATTTCCCTGTTCCCGCCAGACTTCGTTCAAGATGGACCGCGGCAGGCGAACAGCGACCTCACCGCAGGGTCGGTCGTCGACTGCGTACTGTTCGCGGTCGGGCAGCCACGGGACTGCTTCATCCGCGAGTTCCACTTCGAGCAGGTCCGGCATTGATCAGGACGTCGAGGCCATCGCGGTCGCGCCGGCTAGCACAGAACCGTCTGCGCTGATTTGCCGCCGTTGGTGCGCGGAGGCCGGCCCAGTGCTCATCACAGAAGGTGACTGACTCGGCGAGGCAGAGGCATCCTGTTCTGCCGATGTGCGGGTCACGCTGCCCTCCGACGGACTACGCGAGTTCCAGCAAGCTCATATCGCCGGTGCGGACCATCCAGTCGACCCAGTAGCCGAGCCGCCCGCAAGTCACACAGCGACTGGTGACCGCTATCGCACGAATGCCGGCGTTGTCGGCGTACAGGGAATAGCCCACGGCGACGTTGAAGTCCTCTTCGTCGCCATCACCGTCGCACTCGCAGACCATGATGGCCGGCTTCATGGCGTCCCAGTACGCGCCGCTGTCTGCGATGAAGTGCTCAGTAGCGCAGCCGCGGCAGATGCGCTGGACCGCGCGTTCTTCGAGGTCGCTATGGACGCCGAAGACCTGTTCGCCACACGCGGCGCACTTGCAGATCCGTACTTCGTGGACGTCGTACCCCTCGGCGCCCTGAGCCATCGCGTACGCCGCGAGATCTTCGATGCCCTCGCCCACTGGCCACCCATCAACCTCACTGATCACCCGACCATTCTCATCGGCCGAGCGCCGGTCCTGGCCACTCCGAACGTTTTATCGGCTGCGCGCTCATGCCGCCGTCCGTGCGCGCAGCAGGTCGCCGCCCGTCACGTTCGGTGACCGACCCAGTGGGGCCAGGGATGTCCTCAACTGGCCGATGAGTGCGCCGTTCATGTCTGGATGCCCGCAGGTCATCCGGGGGCGGCGATGTTTTAGCCGTAGACGGTCGCCACTCCACCGCGTCGTCGGCGGCGTCAGACCCAGAACGGCGCGGCGTGCTCCGCCGCGCGGACAACGGCGCTTCCGTCGATGGTTGCGGAGGTCTGGCCGATGCCTATGTTCCGCCACTCGACGACGAACTCGAAGACGACCGGCGGCGGGAGGGGCCAGAGCCAGAGTCGCTGATGGCAGCGATAGTTCTGCTCGTTGCTGGAGGAGTCGCTGCCGGCCTCGACGAGCATGGGGCGTTCGGGCTTGTCGCTTGGATGGGCCCAGCCCCGAAACGGATGCTCAACGGTCGTGGCTCTCGAGCCGTCAGGAAAACGGACGCCGAACTTCAAGCCTTCCTCGGTCGTCGTGGGGCCGGGCTCAGCTCCGTAGTGGCTTTCAACCACACCTTTCCAGGCCGAGTCGTCCAGCGGTCCTCGGCGGACTGCTAGGTGCAGAGTGAGGATGCAGCCCTCGGGAAAGGCCGCCACGTGCTCCAACGCGACCACTGCCCGCTTGGTCTTTGCGACGAACTGCTGGATCGGCACTGTATGGCCGAGGACATCCGTGGGTGGTGCCTGCCAGGGAGCAGCGTCCATGCACGAGACCCTAGACCGGATCTGGATGCTGGCGTATCAAAATAGGCATCGTCGAGGCGCACGCCGTGGGGAAGCTCCGTCTATGGGCCCGCCGTCGGGTGAGTGGGCCGCCGACGCGCACGCTGGCCGCGGTAGCCGAATCTGGCGCCGTTGGTGCGCGGCGGCCGGCCAGCGCGCGTAACAGACGGTGACTGGTTCGGCGGGGCAAGGGCTTCCTGTCCCGCCGATGACAGTGAGTGAGTCAGGACCGTCATCACTCGGTGCTTCGCTTCGATCTGGCTTTGTTGGCAGGCTTTAACGTGAGCCTCTCGCGGCACTCACCCGGGTTTGCGGCCGGACCAGATGCCTGTTGCTCGCCGCAGGACCCGATCGTCAGCGGGAAATTCCATTACACGATGATGGAATTCGCGGCGGCGGTCGTCCGGCAGATCCTCGATGAATGCTCGGTAACCGTGGCTCAGCGCCCATCGCCATAGCATCGCGTTGTCCGGGAACGCGACGGCGATCTCGGCGCGGTCCATACGGAGGTCCACGAAGCCCGCCTCCTCCAGCAAGTCGGCGGCGTCGACCACTTGACCCATGCTTCCGTTCGGGTGCAGGTAGGCGGCAAACTCCTCGAACAGTGCGTCGAGGCGGCCGCCGAGTGAAGGCGTCTGGATGGTCGGGTTCTTACCGGGGCGGTGGCTGTTGCTCTGACGGGCGCTGCTACCAGTGAACGCGAACCGCCCGCCAGGCACCAAGACGCGATACGCTTCGGCAACTCCAGCCGCCGGATCGTCGAGGATGTGGATGACGAACGAGGAGGCGACGAGGTCAAAGCAGTCCGAAGGAAATCGCAGGGCTTGAGCGTTCATGACGTATGTGACTGCTGCGGGATAGTCCGCGGCGAGCCGCTCGATCATCGCCGGTGCCGCGTCAACGGCTGTCACGACACAGCCTCGCTCAAGGGCTGGCGCGGTTAGCGCGCCACGTCCAGCACCCAGATCAAGGAATCGGCAACCAGCCGGAGGTGCGAGGACGTCCATGATGGCTTCGCCATATTCGGCAAAGAATGGGGCTACCTGATCATAGTCGACAGCGATGCGATCGAACAGCTTCCATGCCGATTCCTCCATGGCGACGAATATCACGGTGATCGCGCGTCTGCGCAAACTATTTCCCACGCTCATCAGACCTGGCAGTGCAACCGGTCCTGGGGATCACAGCAGGGCTGCCGACATCCGCTCATGCCGCCGTTGGTGCGCGTCGCCGGGCCAGTGCTCGTCATGGACGGCGACTGGCTCGGAGAGGCAAAGGGCTTCCTGTCCTGCCGATGAGAGTTCGTTGCACGGCCGGCTTCGGGTGCTGGTCTTGGAGGATCGGTAGACATGCATGTGACCTACAACCTGGCCGTCTGGGAAGGCGACCGGCCGGCGAATGACGTCGCCGCGGCGGCTGTGTTTCGGCGGCTGTATGCAAGCTATGTCGGCTCGGAGGATCGCCCGGTGCCGACGGCCCGGTTTGCCCGGTACGTGCGGGCGCTGCTCGATCGGTTTCCGGACATCGGCACTGACGAGGGCAAGGACAGCCCGTGGGCCACCGCGCCGCTGATGGGCGAGGCCCGCGGCCCACTGGTGTACTTCCCCATGGTGCTGGGCTGGGCCGACGAGGTCCAGCGGGACGTCACTGCATCAGCAGGCGGTAGACGATCGCGCCTGAGAAGAGCGCGAACAGTGCGAGCGGTACCCACCAGTCGGGGAAGCGGCTGCGGGTGTGGCGCGGGCCCTCGGCGGTCTGCCGCTCGGCGACGATCACGCCGAGGCGGTCCACCAGGTCCTGACCCTTGGATCCGCCGGTGTTCAGTAGCGAGTCGGAGAAACCCCAAGCCCGGACTCGTCTTCCTGAGCCCAGGGTGATGCTGACCGAGAGCAGGTCACGATGGATCGACGCCACCTCGCGGTAGGCAATGCGTTCGACGGTCAGCAGGTTGACCACCTCGAAGTGGTCGAGCCGTGCCGTCAGCTGTGTGCGGAAGCCCATACGGAAGCAAAGCCAGCCCATGACCGCGAAGAAGGCCGCGGCGCCGAAGTCAAACGGCAGCCCGGCCAGGCTCGGCCCGGACATCTCCTTCGGGACGGCCACCACTACGCACAGCAGAAGCAGCCGTCCGATCCAGCGATCGGCGATGCCGTAGAAGACCCGGTCCTTGCCCTTGCGCCCCATCGGGTCAACGTGCACGCTCCACCTCTTCCGTCACCGTGGTGGCCCGCCAGGCCATCGGTTCGCGGAACGTAGCAAAGGCCGCGCCTGTAGCCCGGACCGGAGAAGGCCGGACAGAGAAGAATGCTCACGAGAGACAGGGCGCGACCCGTGCGCGAGGTCAGGTGCACGCGTCTGGCACCGTCCGTGCGTGCAGCCGGTCACCGCTCATCACGGTCGGCAACCGCCCAACGGAGCCGAGGAGGCCGCAACTGCCGAGAACAGTGCGGTATGAGGTGCGAACTTCGAACGAAGAAGCGGCGGTGGCTGTTTATGACGGCTGGTCAAGGCCAGAGACTTGAGCCAGGTAAGCGACGGCCTCGGCGCCGACACGCACTCGGGCCGCTCATCACGGTCGGTGACCGGCCCAGTGGAGCCGAGGATGTCCACAACTGCGCGAGTGTTCTCGAAGGCACTCGGCCAAGTTCAGCCGGCGCGGCTACGGCCGTACGGGCCAATCTGTCTGACAGACCGTCGCCGGACATCGCCGGTGACCACGGCGCCAGGACCGTCGACGACGCCTGGAGAATCTCAGGCGTCCTTGACAAGGACAAGGCTGCCGTTGGCAGATGAGCAGGAAGTTGCGAGTTCGACGACAGGAGTTCCTTCGTGCCGATGACACTGACCACCGAAGTTCTGAACGATGTACCGGACGTGAACGCGGCAACGCTAGACGAGTTGCTCGCATCGGACGCGTTCGGCAAGTTCGCCATTCTCAGTGCGTCCGATGAGGAGTTCATCCAGGCCGGCAACGAATGGGAGCCGGGCGCGGCGTGCGTGGCCTTCATTCAGACCCATGGTTCTGACCCATGGATGCTGGAATACCGCGAGCGCGGTCAGCAGTTCCGTGCCGAGGGACAGGTCACGCTGGAACAGGTGCGGCAGGCGTTCCAGTCTTACCTGTCCGGCGGGTCGGAGTGGCGCACCGCGCTCGCCTGGCGCGAGATATCACTGTAGGCACGTCTGGCTCTGCCTCGGGCGCCGGACGATGCACGTCGGGTGTTCCGTTCGAGAATCGTCACCGAGATCCGAATGCCGCTCGACCGGATCTCGGCCCGCAGTGCGTTCAGGGCCAACCGGCCACCCACGGCGCGCCGTCCACACGAGGCGCGCACTACGTGACGCGGAACTCGTAGGTGACCGCCCGCTGCACCGGCCCGGAGTACTCCGTCACGACGAACCACGCCGTGTCGTCAGGAGCGTGCACGGTCACAGGAACCGTGCTTTCATCTTCGAATCTCAGGGTGAAGACCGGATCGAGCGCGCAGAGGGAGTTGAACGCCTCGCGCTCCTCAGGACCATCACTGAGCAACCGGCCCCGGGCGCTCCATCCGCCGTCCATGACGGTGATAGCCACCGCGACCTCAGCGCAGCCGAGCAGGGTGGACGAGTTCGCCCACCAGTCCAGCCAGCAACGGCCCTCGAAGCTGTCCATGCACCCATCTTCACGCACCGAGCTGCAGTCCATATGACAGCGCCTCTGCGGCTTGATCAGACATCTGCCGCGATGAGCTCGCTACGCGGCGGCCCGGCTCCCGAGCATGCGACTGGCAGCGCGTTGGGCGGGCTGGCGAGGCGTGGCCGGCGTTCAGTGCGTCAGAGTGAGATCCTCGGTGGCCGGTGGCGTGGGCGGCGGGGCCTGCGGTGCGGCTGGGGCCGGTCTCGGGCGCAGGACGGCCACCGCGACGGCTGCGGCAGCGATGCCGCCGACCACGCCGACGATCGCGGTCATGGACATGGCTTCGACGAAGGCATTCTTCGCCAGCCGGGCCAGGTTGTCGTCTCCGGTGGCAGCGGCGATCCGCAGTGCGTCGCCGATGGAGCGCCGGGCCGGGCCGGTGACTTCCTCAGGCATCGCTGTGGTGTACGCGGCGGTCAGGATGCTGCCCAGGACCGCGACGCTGAGGGCCGCGCCGACCTGTTGCACGGTGTCGTTGACCGCTGAACCGACGCCGGCCCGCTCCGGCGGCAGTGCGGCGAGCAGCGTCCCGTATGCGGCCGGGCCGGCGGTGCCGCTGCCCGCTCCGATGACGACCAGCGCGATGACCAGCTTGACGTAGCCGTCGGCGGGCCCGGTCGAGGCGAGCACCCCGAACCCGCCGGCCATCAGCAGAAGGCCGATGGCGATCGCGGTCCGTGTGCCGAGCTTCTTGTCGACCACGACACCGATGCCGTTGAACACCGTCACGGTTACCAGCATCGGAATGAAGGCCATGCCGGACCTCATCGGACCGTACCCGAGCACGAACTGCAGGTACTGGGTCAATGCGAGCATCACGCCACCGGCGGAGAACGACAGCAGCACGATGGACAGGCTGGCCCCGCCGAAGTTGCGGTCGCGGAACAGCGACATGGGCAGCATCGGTTCCGCGACCCTGCGTTCCCACAACACGAACGCGATGAGGGCCGCGGCGGCGGCGACGAATCCGGTGACGGTCCGCGGGGAGGACCAGCCGTCCTTGGCCGATGAGATGACACCCCACACGAGCGCCGTCATGCCGACGGTGGACAGCAGCGCACCGAGCACGTCGGGGCGTCCGGCTGGCCCACGCGACTCCGGGATGAACAGCAGTGCCGCGATGATGCCCAGGACGGCGATCGGGATGTTCATCAGGAACACCGACCCCCACCAAAAATGCTGCAGCAGCAGGCCGCCGACGGTTGGGCCGCCGAGCGCGCCAAGCATCAGCACGGAGCTCCAGATCGCGATGGCCTTCTTGCGTTCGGCTTCGTCGAAGACGGTGGTGAGGATGGACAGCGTGCCGGGCATCAGGAACGCGGCACCGGCGCCCATCAGGCAGCGCACCGCGATCAGTTGTCCGGGTGTGTGGCACAGCGTGGCCAGTACGGACGCGGCACCGAACACCACCAGCCCGGTGACGAGGCCACGCCGGCGGCCGTGCCGGTCGGACAGGCTGCCGGCGGTCAGGAGCAGGCCGGCGAAGACGAGGATGTACGAGTCGATGATCCACTGGATGTCCGAGCTGCTCGCGCCCAGATGGCGGATCAACGACGGGATGGCGATGTTGAGCACCATGTTGTCGATGACGACGACGAGCAGGCTCAGGCAGAGCACGCCCAGGATCAACCATCGACGCGGGTGAGGAGCGGGCACCGGGGATCCTCTCGATCGAACGGTGTACGAGACTCTCGCACACCGTTCCATTGAACTCGAACAGTGTGCGACGATCGGTAAACTGGTGGCGTCGAGAGGACGCCGAATGCCGTCAAAGTCGGACCCGTTCACCAGTTCGGTGTGGACCCGCCCGCCCCGAGGCCGGGGCGAGCAGCCCACGCTGAGCCGCGAGCAGATCGTCCGTGCCGCGATCGAGTTGCTGGACAGCGAAGGGCCGGCCGGCCTGAGCATGCGCCGGCTCGGCACCAGACTGGGCTCGGGCGCCACGTCGGTGTACTGGCACGTCGCGAACAAGGACGAACTGCTCGAGCTCGCGGTCGACGAAGTGATGGGCGAGGTGTACGTGCCCGAGGTTGGCGACACCGGCTGGCGGGTCGGCGCGTCGGTCCTCGCTATGGGCATGCGCGCGATGCTGCTGCGTCACCCGTGGGTGATCGGCCTGCTCGGGATGCGGCCAAATCTCGGGCCGAACGCCATGCGCATCGGGGACCGGACCGTGGCATTGCTGGCGGCGGCCGGCTTCTCCGGGATGGCGTTGTCACACGCGGGTTCGCTGCTGACGTCGCTCGCCATCGGCTCGGCGACGACCGTGGCGGCGGTGACCAACAGCACCAGGCAGTCCGGCCTGTCGGTCAGCGAGGCGGCCAGGCAGCTGGAGCCGCATCTGGAGCGGGCCGCCACGGAGCACGCGAACTACGACAAGTGGCGGCGCGAGACCGATGTGACCGGGATGGACCCGGAACAGATCTGGGACGAAGGCTTCACATTCGGGCTGGAACGACTGCTCGACGGCTTGGAACTGTGGCTCGGCTCAAACGCCGGGGGGCCGGACCACCCAGCTGATTGACAGATCGACATGCTTGTTCGCGGACGTCCCTCCGTTCAGGTGTCGGATGCTCGGAAATCTTCGGCGTGGTCGCGCGCCCACACGGTGAACGGACGGGCGGGCGTGCCGGTGACATCTTCGGCGGTGGGCATCGGACCGGGTTCTGGGGTCACGGGGTGTTTGACCCGCGCGGGATCGGATGTCCCGCCGGAGTATGCCTGGAACCCGGCGAGGAAGTCGGCGGAGGCCGCCGCGAAGCCGCCCTGGGCGAGATAAAGCTCGCGGGCCTGCGCCGGGGTCACCACTTCCAGGCGGATTTCCGCTCCGATGGCGTCGGCAATCACCCGGATCTGGTCACGGCGGCTGATGGGCTCGGGGCCGTACAGGGTGTAGGCGGCGCCCTGGTGGCCGTCCTGGAGCAGAGCGCTCGTGGCCACATCGGCGATGTCGCGTTCGTGAACGGGGCGCCCCACACGGTCGGGAAACGGTTCACGCACGATCCGTTCGGCCCGGATCGACGGCCCCCACAGCCACAGGTTGTTGAGCATGAACTCGGCGGGCCGCACGTGGGTCCATTCCATCCCGGACGCCTCCACCGCATGCTCCACGGGCAGGTGGAAATTCGTGTCATGACCGCTGCTCACCGCGCCCGAGGAAAGCGTGACGACCCGCTGGACCCCGCAGCGCTCCGCCCGGCGCAGAACCTCTGGGGCGGTTGCCGGGAACGGGAACAGGTACATGCGATCCACACCCCGCAGGGCCGGACCCAGGCTCTCCGGGTCGGCCAGATCCCCAGGGAACACCTCGACGTTCCGGGATGGGGATCGGTGGGATCTGCGGCTGACCACCCGTACGGTCACACCGGCGTGTAGCAGCTGTTCGACTACCAGCCTTCCAACGTTTCCGGTTCCCCCGGTTACCAGGATTCGCATTTCCTCTTCTTAGCCCGCCGCCCCGGCGAAGGCAAACGCGAACGGGACGTTCACATATTGCCATTGACCAGCTCAAACAACGTCTCCGAGTCTTCTTGGACCATCGAAATACCGGACAACCAAGCCGCGCAGTCGCACGCGATAAACCTGGCGACGCCGGTGGTCATCCCCGCGAGAATGGCCGATGTGGACGAGGTCAAGGTCGTCGTTGCCCATCACGAGCGCGCGACCCTGCGCGTCGGTGACGTGTTCCTGAAGATCGACGCCGATCACACACGCACCGACGTCGAGGTCGAGGCGATGGCCATGGCGCCGATCCCGACTCCGGAGGTCCTGTGGCGCAAGCCGCCCGTGCTCGCGCTCGCCGCCCTCCCAGGCACGGCACTCGGCCGCCTCGGCGAGCCGTCGACCGCGTCGTCAGCGGCGTGGGCCGCGGCGGGTGCCGCCGTACGGATGCTGCACGACGCGCCGCTGCCGCCATGGCCCGGTCGGAGCCTCGACGAGATCGCATCGCACCTCGACGGCGAATGCGAGTGGCTCGTCACGAACGGCGTCCTTCCCACCGACCTGGTCGCACGCAACCGCCGGATTGCCGAGGCTGCGCTCCGACCGTGGACACCGGTGTTCACGCACGGGGACCTGCAGGTCACCCACGTGTTCGTCGACGGTGACGAGATCACCGGCGTGATCGACTGGTCCGAGGCGGCCCAAGGTGATGCCCTGTACGACCTCGCCACCTTGACGCTCGGACACGAGGAGCACCTTGGCGACGTCGTCGCCGGCTACGGTACCCACGTCGACCTCGACGTGATCCGCGCGTGGTGGTCGTTGCGAAGCCTGCTGACGGTCCGCTGGCTGGTCGAGCACGGCTTCGACCCGTCCTCGCCAGGCTGCGAGGTCGACGTGCTGAGATCCCAGATGTAAGGCTGCACAAGCCCGACGGCCTGTTCAGGTCGTCAAGGCCAGGGTCAGGTGGAGCCAGTTCGCCAGATCATCGATCTCGTGCCGCAGTGCAGCGGTCATCGCCTTGCTGAACGGAACGTCCTGGTGGATGGCATCCACCCGAAGCACACCGGCCTTGCGGTCGCTGGTGGCGTCGAGCTTGCCGACCAGCCGGTCGCCGTACAGGATCGGCAGCGCCCAGTAGCCCCAGCGGCGCTTGGCGGCCGGCTTGTACATCTCCAGCTGGTAGTCGTACTCGAACAGCTCGGTCATCCGCCTGCGGTCGTAGACGAGCCGATCCAGCGGAGACAGCAACGCGGCGCGGCCGGTGAACGTCCGGTCCAGCAGCTCGGGGTCGATCCGCCATTCGCCCTTCACGCCCTCGACCACTGCGGGCTCGCCCGCGGTCCGTACGTCAAGCGGCTCGACCGGGTTCTCCTGAGCGCGGGCGCGCGCGATGCCCAGCGCGCGCAGCCGGCGCTCGTCACGGATCCGCACCGCGTCCTCATAGGGCACCACCTCGTCGTCCGGGTAAACCCGCTCGGCGAGGTCCCACAGCCGGTGGGCGCCGCGCCGACCAGCGGCCGCGACCTCGCCGCGCTGAACGAGGAAGTCGATCATCCTCAGGACGTTGCGATCGTTCGACCAGCCGGAGGAGCGCCACGGGATCACGCACGTGTCCGGCAGCTCCCGCGCGGACAGCGGCCCGTCGGCGCGCAGCCGGGCGAGGATGTCCAGCCTGCAGCCATTGTTGGCATCCACCCAGCCCTGCACGCTCTCCCGCCAATCACGCAGCGGAGGACGGCCCGGCCACTCGGCCATCTCCGCCCGATACAGCGCGAGGTCTTCCGGTGGCCGGATCAGGCCGCGCAGCTCCAGCAGGGCCTGCTCGTCGATGGCGTCGCGTAGCTGCGTCGGGGAATAGCAGGAGCCGAGACGGCTCCACAGGACCAGGTCGGCGTTGGGCGCGACGGCCGCGGTCGGATCGTTCTGCAGCAGCGTCAACCGGCGTACAGCGTCGAACATCCCGCTCGGGCGGTGGGCGTCCAGCAGTTGAGCGCGCACGGCAAGGCGGCGGGCGTCGGTGCGGGACAGGGTGTGCACAGTCACGAGCCGAGACTAGGTGGAAGGTACGACAACAACCGGCGTCCAGCGGGCGTTCGTGCGTGCAGCAGGTCGCCGCCCGTCACGGTCGGTGACCGCGCCTTCTACACTAGCTGCTCATGAGCATGAGTCTTTACCTGGTGAAGGTGACGCCCACGATCGGCGAGCGCATGCAGGCTGATCCCGAGTTGCTCTTGCAGGTCTGGGGCGCGGTGGACCCTGTCGAACCCGACATCGCCGACCTCGACGAGGACGAAGACAAGTTGCTGGAGGACTACCTCGGTATAAGCCACATCTTGCTTGATAAACCCGACCGGTACCCATGGCTGGCACGCGCACTGCACGGCACCGGCGAGGTGGTCGACTTTGAGTATGGGTACGGACCGGGGTTCATAGTCAGGGCAGACATGGCGGCGCAGATCGTGGCCGGATTGGCCGAGGAAGGGTGGTGGCGACAGGGCGACGAGGTGGTTACCGTCGATCACGCCATCGCGGCGTTTTACGCTGCCGCGGCCGATCAAGGCCGTACTGTCATTGGCGGCATCGGCTGAGCAATCCGGAGCCTTACGACCTGGCCGATGTGCGGATGCGCTGGCATTGTCCTCGAGCTACGAGGTTACGGATTCAGTGACCGCGATATTGGATCATGCTCCGGATGGCGCGGTAGACCAGCGGTCCCGCTCCGAGTAACAGGAGTGCCGCGCCGAGGAATAGCACCACGACCTTTCCGTCACTCTGGAAGAGGGTGCCTTGGTGGAGGGTCATCAGTGTCGCACCGAGCAACAGCACAACCAGGGTGGCGGCCACGTACGCCAATGCGGCGAGCAACGATCGCCACAACGGTGGTCGGGTCATGGCCGGACGGTACCAGCAGGGACCGGGGCGGGTGGCCCCTCAAGGAGGCGCTCCGTTCGAGTGTATGCCCCACCGGGCGGGGAGGAACGCTGATGCGGCAGTGGCTGATCGGCCTGGCCGTCGGGGTCGGGCTGTTGCTGGCGTCGTGGGGGCTGCTCATCGTGCTGGCCAGGCGGCTACCACCGGGCATTCTGCGCGACCTGGCGGCGTTCATCCCGGACTGCGTGACCACGGTGCGGAAACTGCGCAAGGACTCGCGAGTACCGCGCCGGGCGAAGATCGCTGTCATCGTGGCCGGGGTGTGGGTGGCATCCCCAATCGATCTGATTCCCGAGTTCATTCCGGTGATCGGTCCGCTGGATGACATCGTGGTGGTCGCGTTGGCGCTGCGGTATGCCGGCCGTCAGGTGCCGCGCGAGGTCCTGTTGGAGGCGTGGCCGGGTGACCCACGGCTGCTCGAGCGACTGCTCGGTCGGCCGAAGCGATCGCCGGAACCGGTTGACTGAGACGCCTCGGCGCGCGGCGCCGCTAGCCAATGAGATCGCGGTGCCAGTCGGGCTGGTCCCGCCACCGCCCGGCAGGTGGCCTTTACACCACATGGCCATATGGTTAAACTCCGAGTCCATGCACCAGGTCAGATTTCGGGACGTCGCGGATGTGCTCCGCCGGCAGATCGACGACGGGACCTACCCGCCCGGCGGTCGCCTGCCGAGCGAGGCGAGTCTCGCCAAGACCTTCGGCTGCAGCAGGGACACCGTTCGCGACGCGCTGGCCGTGCTGGCCACGGAAGGGGAGCTGATCAAGCGGCGCGGGACGCCGTCCATTGTTCGAACGCATGCGCCGCGGACCGCGGTCCGGCTTCCCCCGGACGCCACCGTCACCGCACGGCCCATGACACTCGCCGAGGCGGAGGCATACGGTTGCGGCCCCGGCGTCGCGATCTTCGAGGTCTGCGCCGGCAGCAACGGCTACGCCCTGTACCGCGGCGACCAACACATCCTCACCACCGCGCCGGCGACGACCCGCTGATTGTGACCGCCCGGGCCCAGCTGGCACACCGAACCCGGACAGTCGTCCACGGGCCCCTGCAGCAGGCCGCGCGCGGTGAAAGCGCAGCGCGTCGCCCGAGCGGATGGGGGCAAGGAAAAGAGCGTCGCAGCCGGGTCCCGCGTTACTCCAGTACCGATTGCTTGTTGTTGTCGTCGTCGTGGCTGGGTTTCGCCTTCTTCTCGGGAGTCGGCGCCGTCGCGGGCTCCTCGGGAGTCGGCGTCATCGTCGGCGTCGGCGTCATCGTCGGCGCCACGCCGAGCAGGCGATTGCAGTACTCCTGGATGGCCTTCTCCCCGCCGCCCGAGAGCCGATTCAGCTCCTTGCGTTGCTCGCCGGTGACCGGCGGCGCGTGCGGGTCGGCGCGAAACGCCAGGAATGCGTGGCACGCCTCGACCGGCGAGACGGGGTCCGAAGCGGCGGCGGAGGCGGCGGAGGGCGAGGCCGATGCCGAGGGGTTCGAGGACCCGGGGGGCGTGGTGGTGGCGGTGGGCCCTGGCGTGGTCGGTAGCCGGTTCGGTGTTCGGGCGGCCGACGTGGGCGCGGGTGGCGCCTCGTCGCGGCCGAGCCAGGACTGAACGGGGGCGGGCAGGTGGCCGATGGTCGCGGCGAAGGCGGTACCGCCGATCGACACCGCGGCTACACCGGCCACCGCCAGCGCGACCAGCCGGCGGCGGCGGTGCCGGGCGGCCGGGCGGTACGCGGTGCGGAACCCAGCGACGGCCGCGGCCTCGCCGGCGAGCTCGTGCGGGCGCCCCGGCGCGGCGGCTGCCGACAGCAGCTCGCCTAGCCGCCCCTCGGGCGGTCCCTCAAGGTCCATCTTCGTCGTCCTCGTCAGTGTGAGCGCGCACCTCGGGGTGTTCAGCGAGCCGACGCAGGCCGCGCATCGTGGCGATCCGCACCGCGCCCGAGCGTTTGCCGAGCACACGTGCGGTACCGGCGACGTCGAGCCCGGCCACAACGCGCAGCATGACGGCCTCGGCCTGCTCGCGCGGGAGGGTGGCGATCAGCCGGACAGCCCGGTCGGTCTCGTGGAGTTCCACGACGTCGGCCGCCACATCGCGCTCGATCGCCGCGGCGCGCAGTTGGTCGATGGCGTCGTGCGGTTCCTCGTGCCGGCGCCACGCCCGGCGATTCTCGTCGATGCCGCGGTGCCGGGCGATCCTGAAGAGCCAGACCCGGAACGCCGTCGCGGTACCGCGGAAGCGGGACAGGTCACGTGACACCTGCAGCCACGTCTCGGAAGCGACGTCCTCGGCGGCGTCGCCGCACACCACGCGCAGGTATCGCAGCACGAACGGATGCAGACAGCGCCACAGTACCGCGAATGAGGCGGAGTCACCCTCGATCGCGGCGGCCAGGGCGTCGGCGAGGTCCTCGTCCCGTAGGCCCTGCACTGAGGCGGTCACCGCACTGGGGCGGCCAGCCCAGTGCGGGCCATCGCCCGCCACCGCTGCCGTCCGCCGAGCAACGCCGCCACCGTTCCCTGCACCACAACAAGGTAGAGCAGCTGCCGGTAAATCACCTGCTGGAGAGGTATGGACCACAGCGGCGCCAGCCGTTCGCCGTCCAGGCGCAGCGCGTATGCGGTCGTGGCCATCTGGAGCACGGTGAATCCGCACCAGACCGCGGCGACCTGAGCCCAGGGCAGGAAGAGGGCGCCGTAGATCGCGTAGACATCGACCAGCGGAGCCGCCAGCGGCAACAGCATCTGGAACATAACCAGGTAGAGCACGCCCCGACGACCGAGGCGGCCGCCGCCGCCCCGCTCCAGGATCGCGCCGCGATGCTTCCAGGCCGCCTGCATCGTTCCATAGCACCAGCGGTACCGCTGCCGCCACAGCTGCCGCAGCGAACTCGGCGCCTCCGTCCACGCCACCGCACGCTCGGCGTAGACCGCGCGCCACCCGGCCCGCAGCACAGTCATCGTCAGATCGGTGTCCTCAGCCAGAGTGTCGCCTGGTACCCCGCCCACGTCGCGGAGCGCCTCGCGCCGAAACGCCCCGATCGCGCCGGGGATGGTCGGCATGCATCCTCCCAGGTCGAACATGCGCCGGTCCAGGTTGAAGCCGACCACGTACTCCAGATGCTGCCAGCGCCCGAGCAACCCACCACGGTTGGCGACCTTGGTGTTGCCGCTGACCGCGCCCACGGCGGGATCAGCGAACGGCTGCACGAGCCGCCCGACCGCGTCGGGCTCGAACACCGTGTCGCCGTCGACGAGCACCAGCAGGTCGCCGCGTGCGGCGGCGATCCCCGCGTTCAACGCCGCCGGCTTGCCCGCATTGGCCTGCCGAATCAGGTGTACGGCGGGCAGGCTCCGGCCCAGCCGCTCCACGATCGCCGCGGTCGCGTCCGTCGACCCGTCATCGACGATGATGATCTCGCAGCCCGGGTAGTCGCTCGCTGCCAGCGAGCGCACCGTCTTCTCGATGTTCGCCGCCTCGTTGTAGGCGGGCACGACGATCGACACCGGGCCGAGATACCGGCGCGGGTCCCGAGTCCGGCGCGACCGGCGGGCGTGCCGGCGCGCGGCGACGACCTGGACGGCGAGGCGCAGCAGCGCGAGCGCGGTCCCGGCCACGACGATCCATTGGATCGCGGCGGCGAGCCAGTGACCGGCGGCCTGGCTCCAGCGCAGCGCGGTGCCGCGAGCCACCATGCCGGCACCGGCGGGCGGCGACGCCGGCAGGCCGATCCCCTCCGGCACCGTGACGAACCGGTTGTCCCGGCCCTCGGCCAGGATCCGGCGGGTCGCCTCGACGGTCTGGGCCCGGTCCCCGCCGCCGTCGTGCAGCATGACCACCGCCCCGCTGCCCGGCGACCCGTGGAGGGCGGCCCGCACGATCGCGTCCACCCCGGGCCGCTCCCAGTCGCGGCTGTCGCGGTCGGTGAGGACCGTCAGATAGCCCTCGCCCGCCGCGGCGAGCAGGACGACGACGGCGAGCAGGAACAGCAACCAGTGCGCCCTCGGTTCGCGCCGGGCCCTATAACGCGGCATGCGTTACTTGGTCCGGCTCGGCTTGGGGTTGTTCCCCGGATGCGAGGGCTTGTTCTTCCCGGGTTTGTCGGTCGTCGCGCCCGGCGTCGGCGTCGGCGTGGCGGGGCCCGCGGCGGCGGTCGAGACCTGGGGCCGGACCGTGACCGACCGCGCACTCGGCGCCGGCGCCGGCGCCCGCGTCCCGAGCACCCCGGCCCCGTCGGCGTCGCCGCGCTGCAGCATGCCCTGCCCGTTGCTCGGCAGGCCCGGCAGCGGCACCGGCGAGGAGCCCAGCAATCCGGCGATGAGCAGCCCGCCGCCCGCGATGAGCAGCACGCCGATCGCGGCACCGAGGGCCGTGAAGAGCCGCCGCCGGCGGCCGCCGCGATCCATGAACACGGGTTCCACGCAGGCAAAGGGCGGCGTGCCAGGCCGCCCCGTTACAGCGCGGACGGCCGGTCACCCGCTGCGGGTGACCGGCCGTCGAAGTCGCTGTGGGGTTTAGTTGGAG